>NZ_JBEPAK010000169.1:0-15519 GCF_040298565.1 Kitasatospora sp. NPDC001539
GAGCGGCGGCGGACGGGGGCCGCGGCCGCTCCCTCCGGGGCGGCGGCGGATCCGTTCCCGGGCGCGACCCGGCGGCGGGGGAAGGGGGCGGCTGAGGGGGCGTGTCGTAGGCTCACGGGAAAATCGTTGCGCCGGAGCTGCGCGCACCCTCGAGCGTGGCGGGGAGTCCACAGAGCACATGAGCACGGCATCGAGCACGGCGTCGTCCAGCGCCGGATCCGGGGCGCCGGTGGCGTCGGCGGCGGAGCGGTCCGAGGGGCGGACGGGTTCCGCGCCGGGCCGGCTGCGCGGCCTGGTGGACCGCTTCGCCCCCGCGCTGGGCGCGTACGCGCTGGTCAAGGCGATCGGCCTGGCCGTCTTCCTGATGCTGCTGGAGCACACCGGCGACTACCTGCGGAAGCAGACCGGCCGCGGCGGCGGCGTCCACGCGTGGGACGTGCTGGGCACCTGGGACGGCGTCTGGTACCAGCGGATCGCCGAGAACGGTTACGACCCGAAGCTGATCCCGCTGCACGGCTTCCCGCTGGCCACCTACTACGAGAACTCGTCCGCCTTCTTCCCGCTCTACCCCTGGCTGATGCGGCTGGTCGGCGCGGTCACCGGGCTCGGCCCGTACGGTTGCGGGATCGTGGTCTCGGTGGCCGCCTCGCTGGTCGCCGCGGCCGGGATCTTCGCGATCGCGGAGCGGCTGGGCGGCTTCCGGGCCGGTGTGATCGCCGCGGTGGTCTGGGGCCTGTTCCCGGGGTCGGGCGTGGAGTGGGCGGTCTACTCGGACTCGCTGTTCGTCGCGCTGTCGGCCTGGGCCTGCTACTGCGTGATGACCCGCCGCTGGCCGGCCGCCGGTCTGCTCGCGCTGGTCGCCGGGCTGAACCGGCCGACCGCCGCGGCACTGATCGCCGCCGTCTCGATCGCCGCGCTGGTCGCGTTGGTCCGCCGTACCGACGGGGTGGCGCGCCCGCTGACCGCCATGCTGATCACCCCGTGGGGCCTGGTCGGCTACGTCGCCTGGGTCGGTTGGCGGATGGGTGACTGGGGCGGGTACTTCAAGCTCCAGCGCGGCGCCTGGAACCGCTACTTCGACTTCGGCGCCTCCACCGTCCGCACCGTCCTGGACGTGATCACCGGCCACTGGTCCTTCTGGCAGTCCAATCCCGTCCCGGACCTGATCGCCATCGCCCTGCTGATCGCCCTGCCGGGCCTGCTGGTGCTGCTGTGGCGGGCGCGCCCGCCGCTGGTGCTGTGGGTGTACACGGCGATGACCGTCTTCCTGGCGCTGAGCAGCAACCAGATCTTCGGCAACATCTCGCGCTACCTGCTGCCGGCCTTCCCGCTGTTCATCGGCCTGGCGGTGGCCCTGCGGCGGGTGCGGACGTCCTCGCTGATCGGGCTGTTCGCGATGCCGGCCGTCGCGGCGGGCTGGTACGCGGGGTATGCGCTGTTCGAGTTGGGCATCCCCTAGCCCCCGGTGGTTGGCAACGGGATCATCCACGAGCAGACGGGCCGTTGCTAACCTCGAAGGCATGACGACGACCCCGCCCGTGCGCCGGATCCGCGACATCTCCGCCCTGCTGGACCACGCGAGCCACGTCCTGGCGACCCGGATGGCGGCCGCCTTCACGGAACTCGGCATCACGCCCCGCGCGTACTGCGTGCTGTTCCACGCCCAGGAGGCCGAGCGCACCCAGATCCAGCTGGCCGAGCTGGCCGACCTGGACAAGACCACCATGGTGGTCACCGTGGACGAACTGGAGAAGGCGGGACTGGCCGAGCGCCGCCCGTCCGCCACCGACCGCCGGGCCCGGATCATCTCGGTCACCGAGGAGGGCGCCCGCGCGGTGGTGAAGGGCACCGAGATCGCCGACCGGGTCCACCGGGAGTTGCTCGAGTCCCTGCCGCAGCCCGAGCAGGACGCGTTCGTCTCCGCGCTCTCCCGCCTGGTGGACGGCCATCTGGCGGAGCCGGTGGAGAGCGACCGCACCGTCCGCCGCGCCCGCCGCTCGCGCGGTCAGTGAGCCCGGGGGAGCACTCCGGGAGCACTCCGCAAGCACTCCGGGGAGCACTCCCCGCAATCTGCTCCGCAGGCAGATAGTCCCGAACAAAACAATCTGGTAGCGTCCTTCCCGGCACTCGACGAACCGGGAGACCCGCCATGACCACGTACGCCCCCACCGCGCCCGCAGCGGCGCCGGCCCGACCCGCCCGCTCCCGCGCCCTGGCCCTCGCGGTGCTCTGCGCGGGCATGCTGATGATCGTCCTCGACGGCTCGATCGTCACCGTGGCGCTGCCCGCCATCCAGAACGACCTGCACTTCTCGCCCGCCGACCTGACCTGGACGGTCAACGCCTACCTGATCGCCTTCGGCGGGCTGCTCCTGCTGGCCGGCCGGCTCGGCGACCTGATCGGGCGCAAGCGGGTCTTCGTCGCAGGACTGGCGCTCTTCACCGCCGCCTCCCTGCTGTGCGCCGTCGCCACCGGGCAGGGGATGCTGATCGCCGCCCGGTTCCTCCAGGGCGTCGGCGGGGCGATGGCCTCCGCGGTCAGCCTCGGCATGATCGTCACGCTCTTCCCCGAGCCGGGCGAGCGCGGCCGGGCGATCGGCGCGTTCAGCTTCGTCGGCGCGGCCGGCGCCTCGATCGGCCAGGTCCTCGGCGGCGTGCTCACCCAGGCCCTCAACTGGCACTGGATCTTCCTGATCAACCTGCCGCTCGGCCTCGCCGCCGCCCTGCTCGCCGCCCGGGTGTTGGAGCCCGAGCGCGGCCCGGGCCTGCGGGGCGGCGCCGACGCGCTGGGCGCCGTGCTGATCACCGCCGCCCTGATGCTCGGCATCTACACCATCGTCGGCACCGGGGCGCACGGCTGGACCTCGGCCCGCACCCTCGGGCTCGGTGCGCTCTCGCTCGCCCTGCTGGCCGGCTTCCTGGTCCGCCAGGCCCGGGCCGCCCAGCCGCTGCTCCCGCTGCGGATGTTCCGCTCCCGCAGCGTCTCCGGGGCCAACGCCGTGCAGATCCTGACAATCTCAGGGATGTTCGCCTTCCAGATCCTGGTCGCCCTCTACATGCAGCAGGTCCTCGGCTACGGCGCCGCCGCCACCGGCCTGGCGATGCTGCCGGCCGCGGTCGCCATCGGCGCGGTCTCGCTGCTGCTCTCCGCCCGGCTGAGCGCCCGCTTCGGGGAGCGCGCGGTGCTGCTGGCCGGCCTGGCGATGCTGGTGGCCGCGCTCGGCCTGCTGGTCCGGCTGCCCTCCGACGCCGACTACACCGCCCACCTGCTGCCGACGATGCTGCTGATCGGCGGCGGCGGACTGGTGCTGTCCGCGCTCGCCGTGCTCGGGATGTCCGGCGCCGGCCCGGAGGACGCGGGGACGGCCTCCGGCCTGTTCAACACCACCCAGCAGGTCGGCGGCGCGCTCGGGGTCGCGGTGCTGACGACCCTCGCCGACGGCCGCACCGGCACCCTGCTCGCCGCCGGGCACTCCGCACCCGAGGCGCTCACCGGCGGCTTCCGACTCGCGTTCGCGGTGGCCGCCGGGCTGCTCGCGGCGGCGCTGGTGCTGGCGGCGGTGACGCTCCGACCCTCCGCCAGGAAGTGACGGCCGGTCAAACCGCCGAGCCCCGGCCCGTGTTCATCGGGTCGGGGCTCGGTGCGCGCGTCGGTCGGCGGGTTACGGCCAGACCAGGCAGTACAGCTGGTGCCCGGCGTCGTGCAGCCGGTTGGCGAAGTCCTGCCACTCGTGCAGCATGCTGTAGATCACGAAGGCGTCGCGCGGCCCGCGGCGGTCCGGCACGGTGGACCAGATGAACGCGGCCGCGCCGAGCTCGGTCTCGTCGGCCTTGCGCAGCGGTTCCACGACGTTGTGCGGGAGTTGGACGACGGCGTAGTCGGGGTGCAGCACCACGAGTTCCAGCGGCGGGACCTGGTGCAGCGGGACGCCCTGGATGCCGGTGAGGACCATGGCGCTCATGGTCTCCGGTTTGATCTTGGTGGAGAGGTGGCCGGTCGGGGAGCCGCTGGTCTCCATCAGGTCGCCGAGCCGCCCCAGCGCGCCGAGTTCGCCGGCGTCCAGGCCGAGACCGCCCGGGCCGAGCGCGGTGGGGACTCTGGCGGCGGTGGCGCGGTCCGGTGCGCCGAAGTACTTGTACGTCACCCCCACGCGTCCCTCACCCCGCCTCTCACCGCCGCGACGACCACGACCCGTACCCGCTCCCGTACCCCCGCGTGCGGCTTCGGCGGGCCTGCGGGAGCCCCCCGCGGCCTCGTCGTAACCGTCCTGCGCCTCGGACACTCGGACCATCCTCACCGGAATTCGCCGGAATCGACAGACCCCCGCACGCCCGGCGTCCCGCCGGACGTGCTCCTTACCCGTCATGCGCCGCCGTACCCACGCGCGGGCCTTACCCACTCGCGGCCGACAGCAGTCCTCTCCACACCCCTGCACACAACCGGAGCGCTCGCGCACCCTGTGCACACAGTCTGACTGGTCCGTGCTCCGGCGCAGCCAGCGGCCCCACCCTGCCGACCACCCGTCACCGACGTCCGTCACCGACATCAGTCACGGGACAACCGTACAGACAACGGTGCCCGGATCATCGTTCCAGATGATCGGGCCGGACATGCAGAGCTCGAGGACACGATTTGAGACCATGTCTCCCGTGAGCTACCCCTACGAAGCCCCCCAGTCCCAGTCGCTCTTCGACCGCGCCTCCGTGGTCACGCCCGGCGGCGTCAACTCCCCGGTGCGCGCCTTCCGCGCGGTCGGCGGTACGCCGCGCTTCATGGTGTCCGGCAGCGGCCCCTACCTCACCGACGCCGACGGCCGTGAGTACGTCGACCTGGTGTGCTCGTGGGGTCCGATGATCCTCGGGCACGCCCACCCCGCGGTGATCGACGCCGTCCAGCAGGCCGTCACCCGCGGCACGTCCTTCGGCACGCCCGGCCAGGGCGAGGTCGAGCTGGCCGAGGAGATCGTCTCCCGGGTCGCCCCGGTCGAGCAGGTCCGCCTGGTCTCCTCCGGCACCGAGGCCACCATGTCCGCGATCCGCCTCGCCCGCGGCTTCACCGGCCGGGCGAAGGTGGTCAAGTTCGCCGGCTGCTACCACGGTCACGTGGACGCGCTGCTGGCCGCCGCCGGTTCCGGCGTGGCCACCTTCGGCCTGCCGGACACCCCGGGCGTCACCGGCGCCCAGGCCGGCGACACCATCGTGCTGCCGTACAACGACCTGGCCGCCGTCGAGCAGGCCTTCGCCGCGCACCCGGGCGAGATCGCCTGCGTCATCACCGAGGCCTCGCCCGGCAACATGGGCGTCGTCCCGCCGCTGCCCGGCTTCAACGCGGGCCTGTCCCGGCTCTGCCGGGACAACGGCGCGCTGTTCATCTCGGACGAGGTGATGACCGGCTTCCGCGTCTCCAAGGCCGGCTGGTACGGCCTGGAGGCGGCGAACGAGGGCTGGGCGCCGGACCTGCTGACCTTCGGCAAGGTCATGGGCGGCGGCTTCCCGGCCGCGGCCTTCGGCGGTCGCGCCGACGTGATGGCGCACCTGGCCCCGGCCGGCCCGGTCTACCAGGCGGGCACCCTGTCCGGCAACCCGGTCGCCACCGCGGCGGGCCTGGCCCAGCTGCGCGGTTGCACCGACGAGGTCTACACGACGGTGGACGCGGTCGCCGCCGAGGTCTCCGGGCTGGTCTCCGAGGCGCTCACCAAGGAGGGCGTGGCCCACCGGCTGCAGACCGCCGGGAACATGTTCTCGGTGTTCTTCACCGAGGCCGCCGTCACGAACTACGACGAGGCGAAGACCCAGGAGGCGTACCGTTTCACCGCCTTCTTCCACGCGATGCTGGCCGAGGGCGTCTACCTGCCGCCGTCCGCCTTCGAGTCCTGGTTCGTCTCGGCGAGCCACGACGCGCGGGCGATCGAGCGGATCGCCGCCGCCCTGCCCGCCGCCGCGCGAGCCGCTGCCGCCGCCACGGCCGCGGCCTGAGCCCACCTTCCGATCCCCAGGAGCAGTTGAGAAGTGAGCGCCAAAGAGATCACCGTCGTCCACCTGATGCGTCACGGTGAGGTGCACAACCCGGAGGGCGTGCTGTACGGGCGGCTGCCCGGCTACCGCCTGTCCGAGCTGGGCCGGGAGATGGCCGAGCGGGTCGCCGAGGACCTGGCCGGCCGGGACATCACCCACGTGGTGGCCTCCCCGCTGGAGCGCGCCCAGGAGACGGCCGCGCCGATCGCCAAGGCGCACGGCCTGGACGTCGCGGTGGACGAGCGGCTGATCGAGGCGGAGAACGTCTTCGAGGGCAAGACCTTCGGGGTCGGCGACGGTTCGCTGCGCAACCCGGGGTACTGGAAGTACCTCACCAACCCGTTCAAGCCCTCCTGGGGCGAGCCGTACCTCGACCAGGTGGTGCGGATGATGGGCGCGCTCGGCGCGGCCCGGGACGCCGCCCGCGGGCACGAGGCGGTCTGCGTCAGCCACCAGCTGCCGATCTGGATCGTCCGCTCGTTCGTGGAGCGCCGCCGGCTCTGGCACGACCCCCGCCGCCGGCAGTGCTCGCTGGCCTCGCTGACCAGCTTCACCTTCGAGGGCGACAAGATCGTCTCGGTCGGCTACCGCGAGCCGGCCCGCGACCTGCTGCCGGCGTACCTGGTCGGCAAGGGCGGCAAGGGCAAGCCCGTGGGCAAGAGCTTCGGGGCCTGAGGGTCGGAGCCCGGGGGCGGCCGCGGCCCCGGCCCGGCCGGGCCCGGAGCCGCGCGTAAGCCCCGGGTAAGTATGGTCGCGGGTCGTCCGGCAACCGCCGGGCGGCCCGCTTCCGTAGCAGGTCAGAGCGGGTGCGGCGGCCAAGGCAGGGCCCCGGCGAACCCGCCCGGAACTCCATGCGAAACTTTTCACATGTCTGCCATGACGCGCCCCCGTCCCCGTGTCGCCGCAGCCGCTGCCACCGTCGCCGCCGCTGCGCTCGTCCTCACCGGTTGCTCCTCCTCGGGCTCGTCGACCAGCGGCGAGGGCCAGGTCGGCTTCGTCACGGTCAAGGGGACCAACCTGTCGAAGGCGGACACGGGCAAGCGCGGGGACGCGCCGGACATCACCGGCGAGACCCTGGAGGGCAACCAGGTCAAGCTCTCCGACTACCGCGGCAAGGTCGTGGTGCTGAACGTCTGGGGCTCCTGGTGCGGGCCCTGCCGGGCCGAGGCGAAGAGCCTGCAGGCCGTCGCCGAGAAGTACAAGGACCAGGGCGTCCAGTTCCTCGGCATCAACACCCGGGACACCGACAAGACCAACGCCGTCCGCTTCGAGCAGGAGCAGGGCGTCACCTTCCCGAGCATCTTCGACCCGGCCGGGACGCAGCTGCTCAAGTTCCCCAAGGGCAGCCTCAACCCGCAGTCCATCCCGACCACCCTGATCGTCGACCGCGAGGGCAAGCTGGCCGCCCGCGCCGTCGGCGGCACCACCGAGGACGCGCTGGAGTCGATCCTTCAGCCGGTGGCCGCGGAGCAGAAGCAGTGAGTGCGCCGCTGCGGCTCGCCGACACCTTCACGACCGTGCAGAGCGGGGCGCTGCTGGCCGCGGCGCCGGTCGCGCTGGCGGCCGGGCTGGTGTCGTTCTTCTCGCCCTGCGTGCTGCCGCTGGTGCCCGGCTACCTGTCGTACGTGACGGGCTTCTCGGCCGCCGACCTGGTGGACGCCCGCGGTTCGAAGCGCGGCCGGATGCTCCTCGGGGCAACGCTGTTCATCCTTGGCTTCACCGTGGTCTTCGTCTCGGGCGGCGCGCTGTTCGGCCAGTTCGGCTCGACCCTGCAGGAGCACAAGCGGGTCATCTCGATCGTGCTCGGCTCGGTGACCGTCCTGATGGGCCTGGCCTTCATGGGCCTCGTCCCCGGCCTGAGCATGCGGGAGGTGCGCTCGCACCGCCGACCGGCCGTCGGACTGCTCGGCGCGCCGCTGCTGGGCATGGTGTTCGGCATCGGCTGGACGCCCTGCATCGGCCCCACCCTGGCCGCCGTCCAGACGCTGTCCCTGAACCAGGCGGACGCGGCGCGCGGGGCGCTGCTGATGACGTTCTACTGTCTGGGCCTCGGCGTACCGTTCATCGTGGCCGCGCTGGCCTTCCGCCGGGCGCTGGGCGCCTTCGGGTGGGTCAAGCGGCACTACCCGCTCGTCATGCGGATCGGCGGCGGCATGCTCGTCGCGGTCGGTCTGCTGCTCGTGACCGGGATCTGGGACTCCTGGATGAGCGAACTGCAGTCCTGGACCGCCGACTCCTCGATCGGAATCTGACCGTGAGCAAGACCACGACCGAGACCGAGCTGCCGCCGGTGCCGGACGACGACGGAGCCGCCGAGCGGCTCAGCACCGCACCGGTCGAGTCCGAGGGCCCGACCGGCATAGGGGTGCTCGGCTGGGCGCGCTGGATGTGGCGCCAGCTGACCTCGATGCGGGTCGCCCTGATCCTGCTGTTCCTGCTGTCGCTGGCCGCCATCCCCGGCTCGCTGATCCCGCAGAACGGCCAGAACCAGTTCAAGGTGCAGACCTGGAAGGCGCAGCACACCGCGGTCGCGCCGATCTACGAGAAGCTCCAGCTGTTCGACGTCTACAGCTCGGTCTGGTTCTCGGCGATCTACATCCTGCTGTTCGTCTCGCTGGCCGGCTGCATCGTCCCGCGCACCTGGCAGTTCGTCGGCGTGCTGCGCGCCCGGCCGCCGGCGGCGCCGCGCAACCTGACCCGGATGCCGGTGTACGCGGCCTGGCGCACCGACGCGGACGCCGACCGGGTCAACGCCGCCGCCCACCGGCTGCTGCGCAGGCGGGGCTTCCGGGCGCACCTGTCCGGCGACGCGGTGGCGGCCGAGAAGGGCTACCTGCGCGAGGTCGGCAACCTGCTCTTCCACCTCTCGCTGTTCGCGCTGCTCGGCGGCTTCGCCTGGGCCAGCCTGGCCTCCGGCACCGGCGGCAAGCTGATGGTCGAGGGCCAGGGCTACTCGAACACCATCACCCAGCTCGACGACTTCAGCGGCACGCGGTTCTACGGCAACCAGGACCTCGACCCGTTCTACCTGAAGCTCGACGGCTTCACCTCGAAGTTCCAGACCCAGGGCGACCAGATGGGCGCCGCCCGGCAGTTCACCGCGAACGTGGAGTACTACCGGGGCAGCGACGAGTCGAAACTGAAGAAGGGCACGATCGAGGTCAACCACCCGCTGGAGATCGGCGGCAGCAAGGTCTACCTGATCGGCCACGGCTACGCCCCGGTGATCACCGTCAGGAACGGCAACGGCGAGGTCGTCTACCACGACGTGGTGCCGTTCCTGCCGCAGGACGCCAACCTGACCTCGACCGGGGTCGTGAAGGTCTCCGACTACGGCACCGGCCCGGACGGCAACCGGACCCAGCTGGGCTTCTCCGGCTTCTTCCTGCCCACCGCGCCGGTGAGCTTCGAAGGCACCGGTCCGATCTCGCTGTTCCCCGGCGACGCCGCCCCGGAGCTGGTGCTGAACGCCTTCTCGGGCGACCTCGGCACCGACTCCGGCCTGCCGCAGAACATCTACCAGCTGAACACCCGCAAGCTCACCCAGCTGACCCAGGACGGCCAGCCGGCCAAGGCGGCGCTCAAGCCCGGCCAGGGCTGGACGCTGCCGAACGGCTACGGCAGCGTCACCTTCGAGGGCTACAAGCAGTGGGCGAGCTTCAACGTCTCGCACCGGCCCGGGAACGCGATCGCGCTGACCGGCGCGGTGCTGGCCATCCTCGGCCTGATCGGCTCGCTGTTCATCCAGCGCCGCCGGATCTGGGTGCGGGCGGTGGCCCTGCCGGGCGGCGGCACCCAGGTGGAGCTGGCTGGTCTGGCCCGCAGCGAGTCGGCGAAGATCGCCGAGGAGCTGGCGGAACTCGCGGTGGAGCTCCAGGACGACGCCCCGGCGTCCGAGGACGAGCCGACACCGGAGGACCCGGCGACGGAGGACCCCGCGCCGGGGGACGCCGGGCCGGACGGACCCGCGCCGGACGACGACACGGCAGCAGAGCCCGCGGCAGCGGACCGCGCGGCAGCAGAGCCCGCAGCAGCAGACCCCGCAGCAGAGGACCCCGCAGCCCCTGCCGACCAGGACTCCAAGGAGTAGACGGTGCATCTCGCCTCGGGGGTCGACCCACAGCTGGCCGACCTCTCCAACAAGCTGATCTATTCGGCGATGGCGGTCTACACGATCGCCATGTTCGCCCACATGTTCGAGTGGACGTTCGGCAGCAAGGGCGCGGTCGCCGTCCGCTCCAAGGAGCAGTCGGGCAACCTGGCCGAGACCGTCGCCGCCGCGGAGCCCAAGGCCGCCAAGAAGGTCACCGTCACCGTGGCCGGGGCCAAGGGCGGCACCACCACGCTGACCCGCACCGTCCTGGCGGGCGAGGGCGCGACGGTGGTCACCGGCGGTCGCGGCGACGACGAGGTGGACGGCCCGGGCGCGGCCGGCACCAGTGAGAAGGGCGACCTGGCCGGTCGCATCGCGATCTCGCTGACCGTCCTGGCGCTGCTGCTGCACGGCGGCGGCATCATCTCCCGCGGCCTGTCGGTGTCCCGCTGGCCGTGGGGCAACATGTACGAGTTCTCCTGCGCCTTCGCCTTCGCGATGACGGCCGCGTACCTCGTGCTGCTGGCCGCGCGGAAGAACGTCCGCTGGCTCGGCCTGCCGGTCACCGTCGCGGTGCTGCTGACGCTGGGCATCGCGACGCAGGTGCTGTACACCGACTCCGAGCAGCTCGTCCCGGCGCTGCACTCGTACTGGCTGGCGATCCACGTCTCCACCGCGATCCTGTGCGGCGGCGCCTTCTACGCGGCGTTCATCGCCACGCTGCTGTACCTGGGCAAGGACTCCTTCGACAAGCGGACGGCGGCCGGCCTGACGACCGGTCCGCTGGGCACCTCGGCCTCGATCTGGCGCCGGCTGCCCGCCGCCTCGACCTTCGACAAGCTGTCCTACCGGATCAACGCCCTGGTGTTCCCGCTCTGGACGTTCACCATCATCGCGGGCGCGATCTGGGCCGAGGCGGCCTGGGGCAAGTACTGGGAGTGGGACCCGAAGGAGACCTGGTCGTTCATCACCTGGGTCGCCTACGCCTGCTACCTGCACGCCCGCGCGACGGCCGGCTGGAAGGGCCGCAAGGCCGCGTACCTGGCGCTGGCGGCCTTCGCCTGCTGGCTCTTCAACTACTACGGCGTGAACATCTTCGTCACCGGCAAGCACTCCTACGCGGGGATCTGACCGGGGGCGCGCACCCACCGGCCCGGCTTCCCACGAGAGATGGCCGGGCCGAGGTGCAACAGGGGTAGTTCGTGCCGGCCGTCCGTGCCGGCACGGGGAGGAACGAGGAGGAATCGCGCAATGGAGTGCGACGAGGTCATGCTGACCGTCCGAATCACCGCCGCCGAGCGCATGTTGCTCCGCCGGCTCGCCCAGGGACACCGCAGTGACGTGTCCGAGGTGGTGGCCGACGCTCTGCTGGACATCATCCCCACGCTCAGCGCGCCGGGGGACGCCTACCGGCTGCTGAGCGCCCTCGCCACGCCCGCGCCGTGCGCGCTGACGGTCTGGCTACCGACGCCGCTGGCCGACCTGCTGGTGCCCGGTGCGGCCAGGATCGCCCAGATCACCGACGTCCTGATCGAGTCGGCCAGCGCGGCCCTGGGCGCGGCCCTGCGGCTCTGGCTGGCGCAGGACCCGGTCCGGCTGGCGGCCAACCTCAGTGTGATGCACGCCGGGCGGCCGGCCGCGCTGGTGGCGGCCTGAACCCCGCGCGGTGGGGCCCGGGCCCGGCGGTCCCACCGCGCTCCGGGCCCTGCGCCCGTCGCCTCAACTCGCCAGCGGCAGCAGGCCGGGGGTGGCGGGGCGGCCGTCCGGGGACTCCCGCCGCACCGGCATCCGCGGGCCGTCGACCGGCTCGGTGAGCAGCCGGCACTCGGCCGCCGTCCGCCCGTCCTGGAGCAGTCGGACCTGGACGGGCGCGCGCCGGCCGTCCGGAGTCCGCTCGCGCACCGCGCGGACGAAGCAGGGCCGGTCCAGCTCGATGAAGCGGTCGAAGGAGGTCACCAGCTCGACCGGCACCACCGGCTCCGGGTGGTGCAGCCGCTGGGCGGCCTGCCGGGCGGCCTCCAGCACCACCATCCCGGGCACGTGGTCCAGCTCCTGGTCGAACAGCACCGGGTGGTCGGCGTCGGTCCGCAGCAGCCAGGTGTCCGGCCGCAGGGTCGGGCTGAGCACCACGTCCGCGGGCTGCGCCCGGCCGACGAGCTCGGGTGCGGCCGGCTCCGGCGGGCGGGGCGGGGTGACGGCCCGTCGTCCCGGTCCGCGCAGGCGCTCGTACGAGGCGGGGGTGACCACCCGCAACTGGCCGGAGCCGTGGCCGATCCGCAGGCCGTCCCTGGTGATCTCGGCGTGCACCCGCAGCGAGGCCAGTCGGCCGTGCCGCATCCGGACCTCCTCGCAGCCGACCTCCAGCATCAGCGAGGTCGGCCCGGCGGTGACTCCGAGGCCCGGCAGGCCCGGCTCGCCGAGCGCGTAGCCGAGGTCCTCCAGGACGAAGTGGTGGCCGCGCGGCACCCCGAAGCCGGCGTGGCCGACCAGCAGCCCCGCCTGGCGGACGGTCTCGGCCATCAGCAC
Source organism: Kitasatospora sp. NPDC001539 (assembly GCF_040298565.1). NCBI lineage: Bacteria > Bacillati > Actinomycetota > Actinomycetes > Kitasatosporales > Streptomycetaceae > Kitasatospora > Kitasatospora sp. NPDC001539. Next base: position 12,634 of record NZ_JBEPAK010000169.1, read on the forward strand.
CGGGTCGTGGTAGCGGTCGCCGGGCAGCCGGTAGAAGCCGTGCAGCCGGGGCCACTGGGCGCCGAGCAGGAAGTCGTACGGGCCGGTGGCCTGCCAGCCGGTGAGGAGCACCTCGGACACGCAGGCGCGGTGCACCAGGTGCCGGGAGACGGTCCGGTCATGGAAGTCGTAACCCGGGTCGGGGCGGGCGGTCGAGCCGGTTCGGGCCGCCGGGCCGGTCCAAGCGGTTGGGCCGGTGCGGGTGGCGCTGCCGGTGCGGGCGGCGCTGCCGGGAAGCACGTACGGGCCGTCGACGTCCGGCTCCACGATCGATGGCATGGCTGGCCCAGCTCCAGGGTGTCGGTCGAGCGGCCGCCACGGACGCCCCACAACAAAACATACATACCACCCGGTTTCTGTTCTGTTGCCGGGGCCCGCCCCGTGACATCGACCGGTCAGGCCACGCTACCTGCCCCCTGGGCTGCGGGAATCCCCGGAACGGCGAGGCCAGACCTTGGACGGGGGGCCGTCCCCGCTGGACGGCGGGGTCGACAGGGGCGCTAGATTAGATACCAACCATGCGGTTTCGCCGGTGCCGTCCGCATGCGAGGCGTCGCCCCCCACCAGGGCGGGCCGACAGACAGCAGCCGGAAGGGCGGGGGAGCGCCGTCCGGCCGAGTCCGGAGGGGCCAGTGGTCAAGCAGGAGCGCGCGGAGCGGACCAGGCAGGCCGTCCTGCTCGCCGCGGCGGACACCTTCGCGCGGGTCGGCTTCGAGGCCGCCAGCCTCGTCGACATCAGCCGCCGGGCCGGAGTGAGCAAGGGCGCCCTCTACTTCCACTTCGTCTCCAAGCGGGCCCTGGCCGACGGCGTGCGGGCCGCCGCCGGGCGCATGGTCGGCTCGGCCGCGCTGCGCGCCCTGCGGGCGGAGGGCCCGGCCGTCCAGGGGCTGATCGACTTCTCGCACGAGCTGGCCCGGCTGCTGCGCGAGGACGTGGTGGTCCGGGCCGGTGTGCGGCTCGGTGCTCCCTGCCCGCGCCCGACCGCCACCGCTCTCCACGGTGCACCTGACGGTTCCGAAGCGCCGCCCGCCGAGGCCGCCTGGCGCGGCCTCACCGCCGTCGTCCACCGGCTGCTGGACCGCGCCGCCGAGGCCGGCGAGCTGCGCCCCGGGACGGACCGGCGGGCCTGCGCCGAACTGCTCGGTTCGGTGATGGCCGGTCAGGTGCTGCTGGCCGCGGATCAGGCCGGCCGGCCCACCGCCGAGGCGGTGCGCCGGCTCTGGACGGCCGCGCTGCCCGCGCTGGTGCCGGCGGAGCGCTGCCCGGGGCACCGGGTCTGACCGGCCGGGCTCAGGTCTGCTCGTCGGGGTTCAGCCGGGCGAGCACCTGCGGCTGGACCAGCCCGGGCAGCAACAGGGTCCACAGGTCGGCCATCCGCCGGATCAGGTCCCGCCGGCCGGCCAGGACCTGGGAGCTCAGCTGGATCCCGGTGACCGCCCCGGTGATCACCCCGGAGGCCGCCACCAGGTCGATCCCGGGGCGGAGCTCCCCGGCGTCCCGGGCGTTCTGCAGCAGGTCGCGGACCAGGTCCATCCAGCCCTGGTAGGCGGCGATCTGCGGTTGGGTGAAGCTGCCGTGCTCGATCGTCAGCCGTATGCTGCCGCGCAGCAGCGGGTCGTCCTGGAGGGCGTGCGCGAAGGCGTAGCCGAGGTCGATCAGGGTCTGCACCGGGCTGTCCGAGGAGGGCGTCCAGGTGGCGACCCAGGCGCCCTGGCCCTCGATCACGGCGAGCGCCAGCTCCTCCTTGGAGTGGAAGTGGAAGTACAGCGCGCCCTTGGTGACGCCCGCCCGGTCGAGGATCTCGGACATCGTGGCGGCGGCGTAGCCCCGCTCGTCGAAGACCTCGGCTGCTGCGAGGAGCACCGCCTGGCGGGTCGCCAGCGCACGGGCCTGTCTGGCCATCGCAGCCTCCCTGGAAAGTTCTTGCTTCGGCAGCGGCCGATCCTATGGGGGCCGACGGGGCGACGGGCGCATACCGTCCAGTAGGTATCCTACCGAGCCGCTCCGGCCGACCGGTCGGCGTGCTGGGCGCGACGGCCGGATGTGGCGGCCGGGTGTGGCGGCCGGTCGTCGCGGCTCCGCGCGAGGGCCGGCGGACGCCGGACGGCGACGGCGCGACGGCGCGACGGCCGGCCACCCGGGGCGGGTGACCGGCCGTCGGAAGCCGGCGGAGAGCCGTCGGAAGTCGTCGACCCGTCAGGCGGCCTGCTGCCAGCTGACCGGCGAGTAGTAGGCCGGGCGGCGCTCCAGCCGCTGCCAGTTGGCGATCGGCTCGACCGGCGCGACGGCGGCGGCCTGCTGGGCCGTGGCCGCGCGGGCCATCAGCACGGCCGTGAGGGCGGCCAGTTCCTCGTCGGAGAGGCTGCCGCGGACGATGCGGACGAGGGGTTCGGCGGAAGCGGTCATGTCCTGGTTTCTCCCCCGGTGAAAGTGGTGTGTGGTGTCGCTCGGTACGGCCCTGCTGCGTGCTGCGTGCTGCGTGCTGCGTCGTGCGGGTCGCGCGTGGTGCAGGTGCTACATCGGCGGGTTGCCGTGCTTGCGGCTGGGCAGGTCGGCGTGCTTGGTGCGGAGCATCGCCAGGGCGGCGGCGATCACCTGCCGCGTCTCGGCCGGGTCGATGACGTCGTCCACGAGGCCGCGCTCGGCCGCGTAGTACGGGTGCATCAGCTCGCTCTTGTATTCCTTGATCTTCTGGGCGCGCATGGCGTCCGGGTCCTCGGCGGCGTTGATCTCGCGCCGGAAGATGACGTTGGCGGCGCCTTCGGCGCCCATCACCGCGATCTCGTTGGTGGGCCAGGCGTACGACAGGTCGGCGCCGATGGAGCGGGAGTCCATGACGATGTAGGC
>NZ_JBEPAK010000170.1:0-15481 GCF_040298565.1 Kitasatospora sp. NPDC001539
GCCCGGCTCCTCCTCCCAGACGGTCCACACGTCGCCCAGTCGCAGGCCGAGGGCGAACCGGGCCTCCCAGTGGTCGCCCGTGACCTCCCACGGGGGCAGTACGGTTTCGGACTCCTCCGGAACGTGTTCGTCCCGGACGACATCGCGGAAGATCCGCAGGTCCTGCCGCTGGTTGCGCATCAGCATGAACGCGGAGTGCGGGCTGAAGCGGCCCTGGGCCCGGTCACGCTCGACGGTGAGCCTGAGCAGCCCCCAGCACAGCATCGGGCTGTCCCAGGGGGTGAGGACGAGGCCGCCCGGGCGGGTCTGGTCGATCCATGCCCGAGGCACCCGGCGGACCGCGCAGGTGGAGATGATCCGGTCGTACGGCTGACGGTGCTGCCAGCCCAGGGAGCCGTCTGCGCAGATCAGGTCCACGTCCGTGCCGGCTGCGTTCAGGGACGCCCACGCCTGCTCGGAGACCGCGTGGTCGATCTCGATCGAGGTGACGCGTCCGGGGCCGAGGCGGTGGGCGAGGAGAGCCGCGTTCCAACCGGTGCCGGTACCGATCTCCAGGACGTTCATACCGGGCCGGACGTCGAGGTCGCGGAGCATGCGGACGACGATGGAGGGGGCGGAGGCCGAGGAGGACGGCCAGGCTTCGCCCGGGTCGGCCGGTACCTGGCCGTCATTGACCTGGGTGACGACGGGCAGGTCCGCGTAAGCCGCCTCGAACCACCGCTGGTGGTCGGTGGACAGGTCGCAGGGCTCGTAGCCGCCCCGGTCGTCCTCCAGCCAGATCCGCTCGGGGAGGAAGCGGTGGCGCGGGACTGCGGTGATCGCCTCCTTCCACTCGCGGGGGACGGGGCCGCCGAGTGCTTCGCCGACGGCCCGGAGCAGGCCGCGAACGGCGGCCTGCTCCGGTCGGTGCGCGTGGTCCGTCACTTCTCGCTCTCGTCCTTCTTGTGCTTCGGTTCGGGCGCCGGCCGCGTTCCGTCGGGGGACGGCTTGCTCGTGCCGGGGTCCTTCTTGCCGCCGTGCTTGCCGCCGCTGGGCTTGTCGGTTCCCCAACCCATGGGGGCCTCCTCGTGCGTTGTCGTTGTGGTGGTCGTGCGTTCCGGTGGGGCGCTACCGGTCCGGAGGCCGGGGGGTCGGCGGACTCTGCGGCTTCGGCGGGGGCGGTTTCGGCTCGGGTCGGGACATGGTCGTGCTCCTTTTCGAGGGGGTGGAGAGAGAAGTGAGTCGGTCGTCCCGTCCGCGCCGCCGGACCGGCGGCGCGAACGGGAGTTCAGTGGGAGCGGTTGATCAGCACCAGGGCCGCGACGATGAGGTGCAGCCCGGCAGCGGCGGACACCCCGCAGGCGGCCAAGACGCGGGTGGGGTCGGGCACGGACGGCGGCCGCGCTTCGGCGGAGGGGTAACTGGCCTCCGGTGGCTCCGAGTTCACCGGGGGACCGGCGCCGGCACGGCAAGGTCGGCGTGGACGACCTTGCCGAACGGGAGGAGCGTGACGCCCCAGCGGCCGTGCGTGAGCCGGTGGACCATCGCCAGGCCCCGGCCGGACGTGGCGCCGGGGCCGGCCTGGACCATCACGGGCAGCGACCGGGAGCCGTCGCCGACGAGGATGCGGACCACCCGCTCGGTCGGCCGGCGGACGCCGACGAGCATGCGGGTCCGGCAGCCGGTCCTGAGGGAGTTGGTGGCCAACTCGCTGACGATCACGCTGGCGTCGTCCGCCAGGTCGTCCAGCCCCCACTCAAGAAGCTTGGCCACGACGAACCGGCGCGCAGCGGCCACCGATTCGGGCCGGTAGGGCAGGCATGTGGTCATCGGTGCGGCACGCGCGCGGACGCTCGCGGCCGAGCCCTGTGGGAGACCGGCGTTGCTTCTCCCACCGTTCGAAACGAGGGTCATCGGCGCTTCTCCTTAGCGAGTCGGGGCGAGGCTGCTGACGAACAGACAACTGCACATCGCTGCCGGACGGCTGGGCCCGAAGCCGGCCGTGCATGGTTCATGCAGATCGCGCATCACCGGCTGTCCCCGTACGGCTACGCTCGGCATATCGGGTGTGATCGATGCCAGCGGGAGGATCCATGTCGTGGAAGGCGAACGGGCACTCCGCGTCACTCGCGCCCGGCGAAGTGATTCGCCGGGCGCGAGTGCTCAGCGGCCGTTCCCAGGCGGATGTGGCTTCTGAGCTGGGTTACCACCAGTCGAAGATCAGCCGGCTGGAGAGTGGTCGGGGAACGCAGGACGTGGCTGTTCTGCGGGCCGTTGCCGTCGTGCTCGACATTCCTCCAGAGAGACTCGGCCTTGCCTCTCCGCCCGGCGCGGACAGCAGGACGGACGACATGCACCGCCGCAACTTCCTGGCGGCGAGCGTTGTTGCGCTCGCCGCCCCGGCAGGGCCGCCCCGGGCAGGGACGGATCTCGTCCGAGAGCTCCTACCGGGGCCGGTATTCCCTGATCGCCCACCACAGTCCCCGGCGGCTCTTGCAGCCCGGCTGTCCAAGGCGCGCGGACACTTCTATTCCTGCCGGTACGCCGAACTCGAAGCAGATCTGCCGCAGCTGATCGCCGACCTCCGTCAGGCGCAGAATGCGGGGTCAGGTGACGGTCAGGCTCTTTCAGGCATGCTTGCGACGGCCTATCAGACCGCTGTGAGCCTGTTGCTCAAGCTCGGCGATCAGGGCAACGCCTGGCTCGCGGTCGGCAGGGCCATGGCCGAGGCCGAGCGCAGCGGTGATCCGGTGGTGATGGCTTCCAGCGTCCGCGTTCAGGTCCATGTCCTGGCGCGAGACCGGCACACCGGGCCTGCCATCAGCCTCATTCGTCACACTGCAGACCAACTCGGCGGCGGCTACGACCGGAGATCGCCCCAGTACCTTGCTGCCTTCGGACTCATGCTCCTCCGTGGTGTGACCGCAGCCAGCGCAGGTGGAGATCGGGCGACGGCTGCGGAACTCCTCACGGAGGCTCGGGACGTCGCACGCTACGTCGCCCTCGACGGACCGGATTCATGGGCGAATTTCAGTCCCACCAACGTCGCACTCCATGCGGTCAGTTCTGCGGTGGCGCTCGGCGATGCCGGGGCGGCATTGGAGGCAGCTCGGCCCCTGATGCGGCGCCGGATCCCCGTTCCGGAACGGCGGGCGGCACTGTGGGTGGACGCTGCACGGGCTTACAGCCAACAAGGCAGACTCTCCGAGGGATACCAAGCACTCAGAATCGCAGAGATCTGCGCGTCCGAAGACATTCGCCGCCGTCCCAGCGTGCTGGAACTGGTCGGTGACATGGCAGCGCGCGATCGACGCGCTACTGTCCCGGAACTTCGTCGCTTCTGCCATGAGTTGGGGGTTCACATTGACTGAGAACCGCGAGCCTTTCCTCTACGTCGTCGTCTGCGCTTCGGGAATCGCCGACGGCGTGGGCGAGCTGATCGCCGCAGCCCACGTCGAAGGCTGGAAAGTCGGGGTGATCGCCACGCCCAGCGCTCTCGGTTTCATAGACCAGGCAGCCATCGAGGCACAGACCGGCTACCCGATCCGGTCGGCCTGGCGCACGCCGAGCATTCCGCAACCGTTGCCTCCGGCGGACGCCATCGCGGTCGCTCCCGCGACGTTCAACACCGTCAACAAGTGGGCCGCCGGCATCTCCGACACTCTTGCTCTCGGCATCCTCTGCGAGGCGTACGGGCTCGGCATCCCTGTCGCTGTCCAGCCCTATGTCAACTCTGCCCAGGCCGCCCACCCGGCCTATTCGGAGAGCCTGGCCCGACTGCGCTCGATGGGCGTCCTGATCGGCGACTACGTGCCCCACAAGCCCAAGTCCGGGGGCGGGCGTGACAAGTACAGCTGGACCCATGTCCTGGATCTGCTCCGTTCCACTCGCAGCGCTCTTTCGTAGCCGGACACGTGACGAGCAAACGCTGCGAAGCGCGATGCCGCAGGAGGTAAGGATGCCGCCGCTCCAGATGCCGCCGCTCCACTCGGTGTCCGTCGCGGGAGTGGTGGTACGTGAGGACGGCCGAGTGCTCGCGATCAGGCGGGCCGACAACGGGGCCTGGGAGCCTCCGGGTGGCGTCCTCGAACTCAGCGAGGCCGTCGAGGACGGTGTGCGCCGTGAGGTTCGAGGAGACCGGTATCGACGTCGGGGTGGAGCGGCTGACCGGTGTCTACAAGAACCTGCGCCGAGGGGTCGTCGCCCTGGTTTTCCGCTGCCGACCGGCGAGCGGAGCCGAACAGCTCTCGGATGAGTCGATAGAGATCGCCTGGCTCACGACGGACGAGATCTCCGACCGCATGGCCGAGGTCTATGCCGTACGTGTCCTGGACGCGCTTCGGGACGGCACCGTCCCGCTCATCCGCACCCACGACGGCCGACGGCTGCTGTGACACGGCGAAGGCCCCCATCGCATCGGTGGTTTCTCGGGGCCTTCGCCGGTGGTCACACCGTGGCAGCCTGCGGGGCCTGGGTGGGCAGGTGTGCCGGGGCCTCCTCCTGCTCCCTCACGCGCAGGGCGAGGGGGATCCGCAGGGCGGCGATCCAGGTGAGGCTTGCGCCGAGCATGTGCAGGCCGACCATCAGCTCGGGGGCGTCCGTGAAGTACTGCACGAAGCCGAGGACGCCCTGCAGCAGCAGCACCGCCAGCAGTTCCTTCGTTCTGGCCTTGGCGGGCTGCGGGGCCTTCACCGCCGCGAAGACGAAGATCATCGCGATGGTCAGTCCCACCGAGACGAACGCGAAGTCGGCGTGGAACTGGGCCAGCCGGTCGTAGTCGATCGGGATGCGCGGGACGATCTTGTTGTCCTGGGGCGTACCGGGGTGATGACCGGCTCCGGTGACCAGGGTGCCGGCCGCGACCAGCAGGCCGACCACCGCCACCAGCACGTACGAGAGCTGGTGGATCGGGCGGGCCACCGACAGCTTCGCCGGGCCGTCGCCCTCCTTGCTGCGCTCCCACATCAGCAGCGCGACCCAGACCAGGCCCATCGCGGCGATCATGTGCAGCGCCACGGTGTACGGGTTGAGGCCGGTCAGCACGGTGATGCCGCCGAGCACGGCGTTGCTCATCACCAGCCAGAACTGCGCCCAGCCGAGCCGGGTCAGCCCGCGCCGCCACGGCCGGTGGCAGCGGGCGGCCAGGATCGCCCAGCCGACCGCCGCGCTGAGCACGTAGGTGAGCATCCGGTTGGTGAACTCGACGACGCCGTGGAAGCCCATCTCGGCGGTGGGCGTCAGGCTCTCGTCGGTGCAGCGGGGCCAGGTCGTGCAGCCGAGGCCGGAGGCGGTGAGCCGGACGGCGCCGCCGGTGACGACGATCACCACGCTCATCACCAGCGCGGCGAACGCGGCGCGCCGGACCATCGCGGCGGAGGGCTGCCAGCGCTCGGCGAGCAGGGAGAAGGGGGTACGCACGCCGTCAATCGTAGGTGCCCTTACAGGCGATCTTCGGCCGGGGCACGGCCCGGGGCGGCGAGTGCGGCCGGATGGTTTGTCGACTGACTGCCGAACGTCCTCCGCAGACCGAACCTGATCGCCGGTTGGCGCCGTTGTTCTCCAGAGGTGACCAAGTTCATTCAAGTTCGCCCGATCCGCGTTCTGCGAGGTGACGGCTGTGATGGGCTGGTCAAGCACATCCGGGAACGGACCGACAGACGAAATCCGGTCGTGCGGCGGGGTGTGGCGAGGTGCGGGGGTGCCGGTAGAGTCCCCCGGACAGTCGTAGCGGGCTACCGCGATCCACTTCAACGCGCCTGCTGCGCAAGACCGTTCGGAGGGGAACAGCGTAATGGCGCGACAGCAGCGGCACATTCGGATCGGCGCGACGGCGCTCGCCGGTACGGCGGCGGCCGGTTTTCTCCTGCCACTTGCCCTGGCCACCGGTGCCTCGGCGCACGTCCCGACCTGGTCGGTGACCTGCGACAAGGTCGTGGTCAACCTGATCAACTACAGCCCGAAGCCTGACGTGAAGAACACCGTCAGCCTCACCATCGACGGCGAGAAGGTCCTGGACGCCAAGACCTTCCCCGCGGAGTTCCACGGCACCTTCCCGGTGAAGGACCACGACGCCCCGATCAAGGCCAACCTGGTGGTCAGCACCACGGAGAACCCGGCCGAGAAGGGCTGGAACATCAACGAGACCAAGACCATCGAGCCGTGCCACACGCCGACTCCGACGCCGACCCCCACCAAGACCCCGACTCCGACCCCCACCCCGACGCCCACCCGGACGGCGACCCCGACCCCCACCCCCACGCCGAGCACCACCCCGCCGGGCACCCCCGCCCCCTCGGCCACCCCGACGCCGTCGGCGACGCCCGTCCCGACCAGGAGCCCGGCCGCCCCGGCGCCCGCCACCAGTGCCCCGGCGCTCGCCCAGACCGGTAGCAGCGACGCCACCCCGATGATCGCGGCGGCCGGTGGCGGCGTGCTGCTGGTGGGCGGCGCGCTGGTGCTGCTGGCCCGCAAGCGGCGCGGCAGCCGGGGCTGATCCCGGCCCGGCGCGGCAGCCGGGGCTGATCGCGCCCGTCGGCCGATCACCCGAACAGCCGAACGCCCGGACGCACCGCACAGCAGCGACGCCCCCCGGCCACTCGAGGCCGGGGGGCGTCGTCGCATCGGTGGTGCGGGCGCCGCCGCCGTGCGGTGCGGGCGCGCGGCCCGGGGAACCGGCGCGGGCTACTCCCAGCGGAAGAACCGGGCGGCCGCGGCCAGCCCGAGCACCGACCAGCCGGCCAGCAGGCCGAGGTCCGACCAGGGCACCCCGGCGCCGTGCTGCAGCACCGACCGCAGACCGTCCGAGAGCGCCGAGATCGGCAGCAGCTCCAGCACCGAGCGCACGGCGCCCGGGAACCGGCTCAGCGGCACGATCACCCCGCCGGCCAGCAGCAGCAGGATGAACACCAGGTTCGCGGCGGCCAGCGTGGCCTCGGCCTTCAGGGTGCCGGCCATCAGCAGGCCGAGCCCCGAGAACGCGGCGGTGCCGAGCACCAGCAGCGCGACCACGGCGAGGGGGTTGCCGTGCGGGGACCAGCCGAGCGCCAGCGCGATGACCGACAGCAGGGCGACCTGCAGCGCCTCGGTGACCAGCACGCAGCCGGTCTTGGCGGTCAGCAGCGTCCAGCGGGGCAGCGGGCTGGCACCGAGCCGCTTCAGCACGCCGTACCGGCGTTCGAAGCCGGTGGCGATGGCCTGGCCGGTGAAGGCCGTGGACATCACGGCGAGCGCCAGCAGCCCGGGCGCCAGGAAGTCGACCCGCTTGCCGGGGCCCTCCACCGCGACGATGTCGACGGCGGAGAACAGCACCAGCAGCACCGTCGGGATGACCACGGTGAGCAGCAGCTGCTCGCCGTTGCGCAGCAGCATCCGGGTCTCGAAGGCCGTCTGGGCCAGCAGCATCCGGCCGACCGGGGCCGCTCCCGGCTTCGGCGAGTAGTCCGTCCGGGAGCGGCCCGCCGGGGAGCCGCCGGTCGGGGCGCCACCCGCCGGGGAGCCGTCCGTCGGCGAGCCGTCCGTCGTGGTGGCGCTCGTCGTTCCCGCGCTCCGCTCGCTCATGCGCGCAGCTCCCGTCCGGTCAGGTCGAGGAAGACGTCTTCGAGGCTCCGGCGCTGTACGGACAGCCGCTCGGGCAGGATGCCGGAGGCCGCGCACCAGCCGGTGACGGTGGCGACCAGCTGCGGGTCCACCGGCGCCTCGACGCGGTAGCTGCCGGGGGCGGCCTCCGAGGCGGTGGCCCCGGCGGGCAGCTCCGCGAGCAGCGGGCCGAGGTCGAGCCCGGGCGGTCCGTCGAAGCGCAGGGCGTTCTCGTCGCCGCCGCGGCACAGCTCCTCGGTGGTGCCGTCGGCGATCACCCTGCCGCGGTCGACGACGGCGACGCGGTCGGCGAGCTGCTCGGCCTCCTCCATGTGGTGGGTGGTGACCACCACGGTGACGCCGTCCCGGCGCAGGTCGCGGACCAGCTCCCAGGTGGCGCGGCGGGCCTGGGGGTCGAGGCCGGCGGTGGGCTCGTCCAGGAAGACCAGCTCGGGGCGGCCGACCACGGCCATCGCCAGGGCGAGCCGCTGCTGCTGGCCGCCGGACAGCCGGCGGTAGGTGGTGCGGCCGCAGGAGCCGAGTCCGAGGCGCTCGACCAGGGCGTCCACGTCCAGGGGGTCGGCGTGCAGCTTGGCGGTGTGCCGCAGCATCTCGACGGCGCGCGCGCCCGCGTACACGCCTCCGGACTGGAGCATCACGCCGATCCGGGGGCGCAGGGCGGCGCTCTGGGTGACCGGGTCGAGGCCGAGGACGCGGACGGTGCCGGCGTCGGGGCGGCGGTAGCCCTCGCAGGTCTCGATGGTGGTGGTCTTGCCGGCGCCGTTGGGGCCGAGGACGGCGGTGATCGCGCCGGCCGGGATGGTGAGGTCGAGGCCGTCCACGGCCGCCTTGTCGCCGTAGCGCTTGACCAGCCCGGCGATCTTGACCGCGGGTTCGGAGTGCATACGGGCGAGTGTAAGAGGACCCGACGGACCGGCCGGACGGCGGCCCGAGGGACGGTCCGTGCAGGTCAGGTAAGCCTTACCTGCGTGACAGATGACACCAGTGAGGCCTGGATCACGGCTTGTCCCGACGGAAGCAATTACGCAACACTGGTGTTGTGAAAAACATGCGCGAGCACGCCCAGCAGCAGGAGGCCGAGCCGGCCTCCGACTGCGACGTGCCCGTGACGGCGGCCGAGGTGCTGCTGGAGGGCCACCGCGCCACCCGCGACCGGGTCGCCCGTTCCATCCTGGACCACGGCCCCTCCTCCGCCGCCGACCTGGCGAACCGGCTCGGCCTCACCGCCGCCGCCGTCCGCCGCCACCTGGACGGGCTCGCCGCCGCCGGACTGGTCGAGTCCCGCGAACAGCGGGTCTACGGCAGCCGGGGCCGGGGCCGTCCGGCCAAGGTCTTCGCGCTGACCGACGCCGGCCGGGACGCCTTCTACCAGGCGTACGACCAGCTCGCCGCCGACGCGCTGCGCTGGATCTCGGACTCGGTGGGCGGCGGGAAGGCGGGGGAGGAGGCGGTCGCCGCCTTCGCCCGCGCGCGGTTCGGCAAGCAGGGCGAGAAGTACCGGAACAGCCTGCGGCAGGCCGACGCCCAGGAGCGCCCGGAGGCCCTCGCCCAGGCGCTCAGCGCCGACGGGTACGCTGCCACGGTGCGGCGCGTGCCGTCGGCCGGGGCCAAGGCCCCGGCGGGCGCCCAGCTCTGCCAGCACCACTGCCCGGTCGCGCACATCGCCGAGCAGTTCCCGCAGCTCTGCGAGGCGGAGACCGAGGTCTTCTCCCAGCTCCTGGGCACCCATGTGCAACGACTGGCCACCATCGCCCACGGCGACGGGGTCTGCACCACCTATGTGCCGGCACCCGGTGCCGCATCGTCGCCCGCCCGGCCCCCCGCGGCCCGCGGCTCCGATGCAGTGCCGACTGCCGGTACGTCCACCGAAGATTCTGCGTCCGAAGATTCTGCGTCCGCGCGTTAGGAAGCTCGCATGACTGACACCGTTTCGCACCCCGAGCTCGAGGGCCTGGGCAATTACGAGTACGGCTGGGCCGACCCGGACACCGCCGGTGCCGCGGCCAAGCGCGGGCTCAGCGAGGAGGTCGTCCGCGACATCTCCGCGAAGAAGAACGAGTCCGAGTGGATGCTGAACCTGCGGCTCAAGGGCCTGAAGCTGTTCGGCAAGAAGCCCATGCCGACCTGGGGCTCCGACCTCTCCGGCATCGACTTCGACAACATCAAGTACTTCGTCCGCTCCACCGAGAAGCAGGCCGAGTCCTGGGAGGACCTGCCGGCGGACATCAAGGCGACCTACGACAAGCTGGGCATCCCGGAGGCGGAGAAGCAGCGCCTGGTCGCCGGCGTCGCCGCCCAGTACGAGTCCGAGGTCGTCTACCACCAGATCCGCGAGGACCTGGAGGAGCAGGGCGTCATCTTCCTGGACACCGACACCGCGCTGCGCGAGCACCCGGAGCTGTTCAAGGAGTACTTCGGCACCGTCATCCCGGCCGGCGACAACAAGTTCGCCGCGCTGAACACGGCCGTGTGGTCCGGCGGCTCCTTCATCTACGTGCCGAAGGGCGTGCACGTCGACATCCCGCTGCAGGCCTACTTCCGGATCAACACCGAGAACATGGGCCAGTTCGAGCGGACGCTGATCATCGTCGACGAGGACGCCTACGTCCACTACGTCGAGGGCTGCACCGCGCCGATCTACTCCTCCGACTCGCTGCACTCGGCGGTCGTGGAGATCATCGTCAAGAAGGGCGGCCGCTGCCGCTACACGACCATCCAGAACTGGTCGAACAACGTCTACAACCTGGTCACCAAGCGCGCCGTGGCGTACGAGGGCGCGACCATGGAATGGGTCGACGGCAACATCGGCTCCAAGGTCACCATGAAGTACCCGGCCGTCTACCTGATGGGCGAGCACGCCAAGGGCGAGACCCTGTCGATCGCCTTCGCGGGCGAGGGCCAGCACCAGGACGCCGGCGCCAAGATGGTGCACATGGCGCCGAACACCTCCTCGCACATCGTCTCCAAGTCGGTGGCGCGCGGCGGCGGCCGGACCTCCTACCGCGGTCTGATCGAGATCGGCGAGGGCTCGCACGGCGCCAAGTCCAACGTGCTGTGCGACGCGCTGCTGGTCGACACCATCTCCCGCTCGGACACCTACCCCTACGTGGACGTCCGCGAGGACGACGTGTCCATGGGCCACGAGGCGACCGTCTCCAAGGTCAGCGAGGACCAGCTGTTCTACCTGATGAGCCGCGGCCTGACCGAGACCGAGGCGATGGCCATGATCGTGCGCGGCTTCGTCGAGCCGATCGCGCGCGAGCTGCCGATGGAGTACGCGCTGGAGCTCAACCGGCTGATCGAGCTGCAGATGGAGGGTGCGGTCGGCTGACGCCCGGCCGACCACCCGCCGTCCACTGATTTCGAGGAAGAGAGCACAACGAACAGCCATGGCTGAGCAGAACACCACCGGCTCCACCACCGCCGGTTCGATCGAGGTCGGGACCGCCGGCGCGGGCGCGCAGCTCGCCGGTCCCGGCACCGGCCGGACCGCGGTCCAGCAGCCGATCGACGCGCGCGTCGCCGTCAAGCCGTCCTTCGACGTGAACGACTTCCCGGTGCCGCACGGCCGCGAGGAGGACTGGCGGTTCACCCCGCTGCACCGCCTCGGCGGGCTGCACGACGGGACGGCCGCCGAGGCCGAGCGGGGCGAGGACAAGGTCGAGTTCACGCTGCCGGACGGCGTCACCGCCGAGACCGTCGGCCGGGACGACGCCCGCCTGGGCAAGGCCGGCACGCCGGTCGACCGGGTCGCCGCGCAGGCCTTCAGCGCCTTCGAGCAGGCCCTCGTGGTGACCGTCCCCAAGGACGCGGTGCTGACCGAGCCGGTCAAGATCGACGTGCGCGCCGAGGGCGGGGTCCGCTTCGCCCACGTGGTGATCGACGTCAAGCCGTTCGCCGAGGCCGTGGTCGTGCTCAACCACGCCGGCACCGGCACCCGGGCCGCCAACGTCGAGCTGCTGGTCGGCGACGGTGCCAAGCTCACCTTCGTCTCCGTCCAGGACTGGGACCGCGACGCCGTGCACGCCGCCCAGCACAACGCGCTGGTCGGCCGGGACGCCTCCTTCAAGTCGGTGGTCGTCACCTTCGGCGGCGACCTCGTCCGCCTGCACCCCCGGGTCAACTACACCGGCCCCGGCGGCGAGGCCGAGCTGTTCGGCCTGTACTTCGCCGACGCCGGCCAGCACCTGGAGCACCGCCTGGTCATCGACCACGACACGCCGCACTGCCGGTCGAACGTGGCGTACAAGGGCGCGCTGCAGGGCCAGGACGCGCACGCCGTGTGGGTCGGTGACGTGCTGATCCGCGCCGCCGCGCTCGGCACCGACACCTACGAGCTCAACCGGAACCTGGTGCTCACCGACGGCGCCCGGGTCGACTCGATCCCGAACCTGGAGATCGAGACCGGCGAGATCGTCGGCGCCGGCCACGCCTCCGCGACCGGTCGCTTCGACGACGAGCAGCTGTTCTACCTGATGGCCCGCGGCATCCCGGCCGACGAGGCCCGGCGCCTGGTCGTCCGCGGCTTCTTCGCCGAGCTGCTGCAGCAGATCGGCGTCGCCGAGGTGCAGGAGCAGCTCATGGAGAAGATCGAGGCCGAGCTGGAAGCGGCGGTCTGACCAGATGACCTTCCTGCGTGCCTGCGCGCTGAGCGACCTCCAGGAGGACGTGCCCAAGCGCGTGGACCTCAACGGCGTGCCGGTCTCGGTCGTCCGCACCGACGAGGGGGTGTTCGCGATCAACGACATCTGCTCGCACGCGAACGTCTCGCTCTCCGAGGGCGAGGTCGAGGACTGCATGATCGAGTGCTGGCTGCACGGCTCCAGCTTCGACCTGCGCACCGGCAAGCCCTCCGGCCTGCCCGCCACCAAGCCGGTCGCTGTCTACCCCGTAAAGATCGAAGGGGACGATGTGCTCGTCTCCGTCAACCAGGAGTCCTGAGTACACATGGCAACCCTTGAAATCCGCGACCTGCACGTCTCCGTCGAGGCCGAGAACGGCCCGCGCGAGATCCTGAAGGGCGTCGACCTGACCGTGAAGCAGGGCGAGACCCACGCCATCATGGGTCCGAACGGCTCCGGCAAGTCCACCCTGGCCTACTCGCTGGCCGGCCACCCCAAGTACACCGTCACCGGCGGCTCCGTGCTGCTGGACGGCGAGGACGTGCTGGAGATGTCCGTCGACGAGCGTGCCAAGGCCGGCGTGTTCCTGGCCATGCAGTACCCGGTCGAGGTCCCCGGCGTCTCGGTCTCCAACTTCCTGCGCACCGCCGCCACCGCCGTCCGCGGCGAGGCCCCGAAGCTGCGGCTGTGGGTGAAGGAGGTCAAGGAGGCGATGGCCGCCCTCCAGATGGACCCGGCCTTCGCCGAGCGCAACGTCAACGAGGGCTTCTCCGGCGGCGAGAAGAAGCGCCACGAGATCCTCCAGCTGGAGCTGCTCAAGCCGAAGATCGCGATCCTCGACGAGACCGACTCCGGCCTGGACGTCGACGCGCTGCGGATCGTCTCCGAGGGCATCAACCGGGTCCGCTCGACCGGCGAGGTCGGCACCCTGCTGGTGACCCATTACACCCGCATCCTGCGGTACATCAAGCCCGACTACGTCCACGTCTTCGCGGGCGGCCGCATCGTCGAGTCCGGCGGCGCCGAGCTGGCCGACAAGCTGGAGAACGAGGGCTACGAGGCCTATGTGAAGGGGGGCGCATCCGAGTGACGCATGCCCATGAGCGTTCGGGCCTGGCGGGTCTGCTCGACACCGACGCGATCCGCAAGGACTTCCCGGTCCTCCAGCGGCTGCTGCACGACGACAAGCCGCTGGTCTACCTGGACAACGCGGCGACCTCGCAGAAGCCGCGCCAGGTGCTCGAGGCGCTGAACGCCTACTACGAGCGGCACAACGCCAACGTCCACCGCGGCGTGCACGTGCTCGCCGAGGAGGCCACGGCGCTGTACGAGGGCGCCCGGGACAAGGTCGCGGCCTTCGTCAACGCGCCCAGCCGCGACGAGGTGATCTTCACCAAGAACGCCTCGGAGTCGCTCAACCTCGTGGCCAACATGCTCGGTTGGGCCGACGAGCCGTACCGGGTCGACGCCGACTCCGAGATCGTGATCACGGAGATGGAGCACCACTCCAACATCGTCCCGTGGCAGCTGCTGTCGCAGCGCACCGGTGCGAAGCTGAAGTGGTTCGGGCTGACCGACGAGGGCCGGCTCGACCTCTCGGACATCGACGAGCTGATCACCGAGAAGACCAAGGTGGTCTCCTTCACCCTGGTCTCCAACCTGCTCGGCACGATCAACCCGGTCGAGACGATCGTCCGCAAGGCCCAGTCGGTCGGCGCGCTGGTCGTCATCGATGCCTCGCAGGCCGCGCCGCACATGGTGCTGGACGTGCAGGCGCTGGAGGCCGACTTCGTCGCCTTCACCGGCCACAAGATGCTCGGCCCGACCGGCATCGGCGTGCTCTGGGGCCGCCAGGAGCTGCTGGAGGACCTCCCGCCGTTCCTCGGCGGCGGCGAGATGATCGAGACCGTCACCATGGGCTCGTCCACCTACGCCCCGGCGCCGCACAAGTTCGAGGCCGGCACCCCGCCGATCGCCCAGGCGGTCGGGCTCGGCGCGGCCATCGACTACCTCCAGGGCATCGGGATGGACCGGATCGCGGCGCACGAGCACGCGATCACCGAGTACGCCGTCGAGCGGCTGCTGGAGGTCCCCGACCTGCGGATCATCGGCCCCCGTTCGGCCGTCGACCGCGGCGCGGCGATCTCCTTCACGCTCGGTGACATCCACCCGCACGACGTGGGCCAGGTGCTGGACGAGCAGGGCATCGCCGTGCGCGTCGGCCACCACTGCGCGCGGCCGGTCTGCCTCCGGTACGGAATTCCGGCGACCACGCGGGCGTCGTTCTATCTGTACTCGACGCCGGGCGAGGTCGACGCGCTGATCGACGGCCTGCACCACGTCCGGAACTTCTTCGGCTGACGGACGGGGCAGGACGATCATGAAGCTCGACTCGATGTACCAGGAGATCATCCTGGACCACTACCGCAACCCCCACGGCAAGGGGCTGCGGGACGGTGACGCCGAGGTGCACCACGTCAACCCGACGTGCGGCGACGAGATCACCCTGCGGGTGAAGCTCGACGGCTCGACGGTCGCCGACGTCTCGTACGAGTCACAGGGCTGTTCGATCAGCCAGGCGAGCGCCTCGGTGCTCAACGACCTGGTGGTCGGCAAGACCGTCGGCGAGGCGCAGGCGGTCCAGGAGGCCTTCCTGGAGCTGATGCAGAGCAAGGGCCAGGCCGAGGGCGACGAGGAGGTGCTGGAGGACGCGGTCGCGTTCGCCGGTGTCTCCAAGTACCCGGCCCGGGTCAAGTGCGCCCTGCTCAGCTGGATGGCCTGGAAGGACGCCACCGCGCAGGCCCTCGCCAACCCCGCCGTGAACGACTGACCCGCAGAGGAGGACAGAACCATGAGTGACGAAACCCCCTCCGCCGCGGAGGAGCAGCCGAACGGCCTCATCGTCGGCACCACCGCCGGCACCGTCTCGGTCGAGGACCTGACCGAGGCCCTGATGGACGTCGTCGACCCCGAACTGGGCATCGACGTCGTCAACCTGGGCCTGATCTACGGCATCCACATCGACGAGTCCGACGTGGCCACCATCGACATGACGCTCACCTCGGCGGCCTGCCCGCTGACCGACGTCATCGAGGACCAGGCCAAGACCGCCACCGACGGCCTGGTCCAGGACCTGCGGATCAACTGGGTCTGGATGCCGCCGTGGGGCCCGGACAAGATCACCGACGACGGGCGCGAGCAGCTGCGGGCGCTGGGCTTCAACGTCTGAGGTCGTAGGCCGGTCGTTCGTCGTTCCGCTGCCGCGCGAACCTTCGGGTTGGCGC
>NZ_JBEPAK010000171.1:0-15245 GCF_040298565.1 Kitasatospora sp. NPDC001539
GCGCCCCGGGGGTCCGGGGCGCGCCGTTCGGTGTCCGGGGCGGGGCCGGGCCCGCGTGCTCTCAGGCCGCGGCGGCGTGGAGGACGTCGCGCAGGCCCGGGACGGTTTCGCGGTCGGCGCGCCGGACGAGGCGGAGGCGCAGGGGCGGCGGGTCGAGGGGGAGGCGGACGAGGGTGCCGGAGACGAGGGGCTCGTGGACGGCGAAGCCGGGGAGGAGGGCGATGCCGAGGCCCTGTTCGGCGCAGGCGCGGGTGACGGTGACGCCGCCGGTGCGGACGCGTTCGACGTCGTTGCCGAGCAGGCGTTCGCCGGCCAGCCGGAAGGAGCAGGCGGGGGAGTCGACCAGGAGGCGCTGGCCGCCGAGGTCCCGGCGGGTGAGGGCGGCGGCGCGGGCCAGCGGGTGGGTGGGGGCGGCGACCAGGGCGAGCGGGACGTCCGTGAGGTCGAGGTGGTCGAGCGGGGCGGGCGGGAGGTAGAAGCCCAGCTCGCCGAGCGGCCCGGCGGCGTCCAGGATCAGTGCGGCTTCCAGGGCCCCGGCGGCGACCCCGCCGAGCAGGGCGTCCCGGGCGGTGTCGGTGTGCAGGGAGACGTCCAGGTCGGGCCGGCGTTCGGCGAGACGGGCCAGGACGGCGGGGAGGTGGGTGGCCGCGATGGTCTCCAGGGCGCCGAGCCGGACCCTGGCCCGCCCGGCCCGCACCTCGCGGCGGGCCTGGTCGGCCTGGTCGAGGAGCCTGCGGGACCACGGCAGCAGCCGCTGACCGGCCGGGGTGAGGGTCATCCCGCGCGGAGCCCGGTCGAACAGCTCGATGCCCAGGCTGCGTTCGAGCGTGCGGATCTGTTCGGAGACGGAGGACGGTGCGAGGCCGAGAGCCGCCGCCGCGGTGGTGACGGTGCGGTGGGCGGCGACGGCTTCGAAGACGCGCAACTGACGGAGTTCCACTGGTTTCCTCGGTTCCCCCGAACGGCCGTGGCGTGGGCGCGGTCATGTCGGTGCTGGGTGCTGCCGGACAGCGTACGGCGGCGTTCGGGTCATCCGAACGGTGTGGCGGGGATCCGCAGCGGAACGGGACGGCCCGACCCGGCGGAGCCGGGCCGGACCGCGGGCGGCGGCGGACCGGCGCTCAGCGGGGGCGGTTCACGAGGGCGGGGTTCACGAGGGCAGGGTCCAGCGCTGGTTGGCACCGGCGGTGCAGTCCCAGATCTGCAGCCGGGTCCAGTCGGCGCTGCTGCCGTCGCGGGCGTCCAGGCACCGGTTGGAGACGGGGTTGAGGAGGGTGCCGTCGTCGCGCGGCTGCCAGCGTTGGGCGCCCGTGCCGTTGCACTCGTACAGCTGGACGGGCGTTCCCCCGGCCGTCCAGCCGTTGGTGACGTCCAGGCACTTGCCGAACGCCCTGAGCGAGCCGTCCTGGCGGACGGACCAGTCCTGGGCGCCGGTGGAGTTGCAGTGGTAGAGCTGGACGACGGTGCCGTTCACCGTCGATGCGCGGTTGACGTCCACGCACTGCCCGGCGACGCCGGTCAGCGGGCCGCTCGGGCGGGGTGTGGACCAGTGCTGCTCGGCGGCCCCGGAGCAGTCCCGCAGCAGCAGCCGGCCGTCGGCGGCGGCGAGGCAGCGACCGGAGGCGGCGTGCAGGAACGACGTGTCCGGGCGCAGGCGCCACGTCTGGTCGGGGTCCTGGGTGCAGTCCCGCAGCCGGACGGCGGCGCCGTCGGCGTGGCCGTCCGGGGTGAGGCAGCCGTCGAGGACGCCGATGCTGCCGTCCGAGCCGACCGTGGTGTCCTGGGCGGCGGTGCCCGCGCAGCCGGCCGTCCGTACGGCCTGGTCGGGGCTCGCGGCGGCGGCCTCGGCGTCCAGGCAGGATCCGTCGGCGCCGGTGATCCGTCCGGACCACGCGGAGACGGCGGGTGAGGCCGGTACGAAGGCGGCGCCCCGCAGCTGCGGTGAGCGGGAGGAGGAGCCGACCGTCAGGCCGTACTGGCCGCCGGGGATCCGCCAGCCGTGGGTGTCCTGGTCCCAGACGGAGAAGGAGGAGCGGTCCAGCTGCAGCTCCACCCGGGTCGAACGGCCGGGTGCCAGGGTGACCTTGTCGAAGGCCTTGAGCTGCTGCGGCGGCTCGCCCGCGGTGGAGGGGAAGGCGACGTAGAGCTGCGGCACCTCGGTGCCGGTCCGGCTGCCGCGGTTGGTGAGGTCGAAGGAGACCCGCACCCGCCCGGCGGCGTCGGGGCCGGTCACGGAGAGGTTGGCGTAGTCGAAGGCGGTGTAGGAGAGGCCGTGGCCGAAGGGGAACAGCGGGGCGGTGCCGCTCGCGTCGTACCAGCGGTAGCCGACCTTGAGGCCCTCGGTGTAGTGGTAGGCGCCGTCCGTGCCGGGGTACTGGGCGGGGTCCTGGATCGGCGCGGCGCCGGCCGAGGTCGGGAAGGTGACGGGCAGCCGCCCGGCCGGGTCGGCGTCGCCGAACAGCACGTCGGCGAGCGCGGCGCCGCTCTGCTCGCCCGGGTACCAGGCCTCGACGACGGCCGGGACGGCGTCCAGCCACGGCATGGTGACCGGGCCGCCGGTGTTGAGCACCACCACGGTGTGCGGGTTGGCCTTGGCGACGGCCCGGATCAGCGCGTCGTCCGCCGGGGCGAGGTCGAGCGAGCCGCGGTCCGCGCCCTCGGTCTCCTCGTCGCCGACGACCACGACCGCCGCGTCCGCCCCGGTGGCCACGGACGCGGCCGCGCCGGGGTCGTCGCCCGGGTGGTAGCGCACGGAGACGCTCGCCCCCGCCCTGGCGGCGATGCCCTGACGGGGCGTCACCGTGTGTTCGGCGTAGGGCGTGACGTGCGAGGATCCGCCGCCGCCGGTGTAGGCCCGGTCCGCCCACGGGCCGATCACCGCGACGGACTTGAGCCGGGTGGCGTCCAGCGGCAGCACGGCCCCCTGGTTGCGCAGCAGCACCGTGCCGGCGGCGGCCGCCGCCCGGGCGTCACGTGCGCCCGCGGCCGGGTCGGAGGCGGGCGGCTGGGCGCCGTCGAGCGCCCCGGTGCGTGCCATCAGCCGCAGCACCCGCCGGACCTGGTCGTCCAGCACGGCCGGGGCCAGCCGGCCGTCGGAGACCGCGGCGGGCAGGTCGGCGAAGTAGGTGGAGCCGCCGAACTCCTGGTCCAGCCCGCCGGCGGCGGCGTTGACCGAGGAGTGGGTGGCCGGGTAGTCGGAGCCGACCACTCCGTCGAAGCCCCAGCGGCCCTTCAGCACGTCGCGCAGGAGCGGGAAGTTCTCGCAGGCCCAGATCCCGTTGACCGGGTTGTAGCCGCACATCGCCGACCAGGCCCGGCCGCTCCTGACGGCCGCCCGGAAGGCCGGCAGCTCGATCTCGGTGAGCGTCCGCTCGTCGACGTCCGAGCTATACGACTGGCGGTTGTCCTCCTGGTTGTTGGCGGCGTAGTGCTTGACCTGCGCGGCGACGTTCTGCGCCTGGATGCCGCGCACCTCGGCGGCGGCGAGCTGCCCGGCCAGGAACGGGTCCTCGCCGAGCGTCTCGAAGTTCCGCCCGCCCTGCGGGATCCGGACGATGTTCACCATCGGCCCGTACAGCACCTGGTAGCCGCGCGCCCTCGCCTCCCGGCCCAGGACGTCGCCGTAGCCGGCCGCCAGCCGGGGGTCGAAGGCGGCGGCCAGTGCCACCGGCGCCGGCAGGGCCGTCGCGGGCTGGCCGTCCCGGATGCCGGCCGGGCCGTCGGACAGCAGCAGCGGCGGGATGCCGAGCCGGGGGACCCCTCGGACGTAACCGACGGAGTGCACGCCGTCCGGTGCGTCGAGGCCGCGCAGCAGGGTGACCTTCTCGTCGGTGGTGAGCTGGGCGAGGAGGGATTCGATGCGTTGCTCCTGGGAGGAGTTCGCCTGGGGGAGTGGTGCGGCTTCGGCGCTGCCGGCGCCGGTCGCGGCGGCCAGGAGGCAGCCGCCGAGTCCGAGCCGGAGGATTCGCGCCCACAGGGGAGTGCGTCGGGTCATGGCAACCACCGATCGACGGAGTCGGAAGGGAACCGAGCCGGGCGGGCGTGGGGCCCGTCTTCGCACCCCCGTCGTCCCCGGGGGGCGGGCGGGGCGGCATGGGGGTGCGTGCATCGCGAGGCGGAGGACGGAGGCACCTCCCGACCGGAGGCCGGGGAGGAGTCCGTGCGGTGGGGGGGAGAAGGACCTCCGGCGGGGGGCACCTGCCGGCCGAAGGCTGGGGGCCATCGGCGATCGACGGCAGCGCGACGGGACGCGTGCCTTGGGGGTACCTCCCGGCCGAGGGCGGGGGGCGCCGCCCCGCAGGCGCGGGTCCGAAGACGGGCCCTGGGGGTGACGGTCCGTCAAATCTACGGCGAATTGTCACTGGACGGCAGATGGCCTGCCAGGGCGTGTCGTGGGCATTCGGAGCGCGCGGGGCTTGCGCGGGCGCGTTCGGCGGCGGAGAGGGACGGCTGCGGGCGCCGGGGGTGCTCAGAGCGTGTCGCGGACCTCGATGGCGCCGTCGTCGAGGACGAAGGCCTGGTCGGGGTCGGCCGGTCCGCAGGTGGCCAGGAAGACGGCGTCGCCGTCGTCCCTCGCCGGGCCGACGTCGACGCACATCTCGTCCGCGGTGCCGACGGTGCGCTGGAGGACGAAGGAACCCTCGCGCAGCAGCCAGGTCTGGTTGGCGCGGCCGGCCCGGGAGCGCTCGCAGGACCAGATCCGCACGTCGTCGCCGTTCTCGCCGGTGTAGTCGACGTCGAGGCACATCTCCCGTGCGGTGCCGACGGTGTCGGTGACCTTCACCCGGCCGCCGTCGAGGGTGAAGCGCTGGCCGGCGGTGCCCAGGCACGGCCGGACCCGGAGGGGGTCCGCGTCGTGGCGGGTGTCACCGACGCCGAGGCAGCGGGCCCTGCGGGGTGGTGCGGAGGCGGCGGCCGCGGCGGGGGCGGCCAGGGCGGCGACGAGGACGAGGGCGGTGGCCGTGGCGGTGCGGGTCGGGGTTCGGGTCACGGTCGTGATGATCGTGGAGGAACCGGAGGGGTGGCGGTGTCCGGCGCGGCCGGGAGCCGGTGGTTCACCCGGCTGGCGGCGGACGGAAGTCGACGGGGGCGTCGAAGGCCGCGCGCCGCGTGGCGCGGCGCAGGGCCCGCAGGACGGGGGTGCCGAGGGTGAGGCAGAGCACGACCGTGAGGGCGGCGCGCGGCAGGTCCCAACCCAGTGACGTGGTCAGGCAGTAGGCGGCGAAGCGCACCAGGTTGGCCGGCAGCGGATCGCCGGGGACGAAGGAGACGGAGCTGGAGAGGCCCGCGATGTAGGGCCAGCCCTGGAGGTTCATGACGGTGCCGTACAGGACGGCGGAGACGGCGCCGTAGACCGCCAGGAGCAGGAGTTCGCGGCGCCCGCGCAGGGCGGCGGCGCCCGGCAGCAGCCCCGATCCGAGGCAGACCCAGCCCATGGCGAGCATCTGGAACGGCAGCCACGGCCCGACCCCGCCGGTCAGCAGCGCGGAGGCGAACATCGACAGGGAGCCCAGCACGAAGCCGAAGCCGGGGCCGAGGACGCGGCCGGAGAGGACCATCAGGAAGAACATCGGCTCCAGCCCCGCCGTCCCCGCGCCCAGCGGTCGCAGCGCGGCGCCCGCCGCCGCCAGCACCCCCAGCAGCGCGACGGACTTGGCGTCCAGCCCCGGCGCCCCGCCGCCCGCCGAGCGGCCCTCGGAGATCTGGGCGACCACGACGGCGAGCAGCAGCGGGAGCAGCAGGGCGAACAGCCACGGGGCGTCGGCGGAGTGCCCGACCAGCGCCGAGCCGGTGGAGGCGAGCAGCGGCCAGCCGAAGGCCGCCACACCGACGGCGGACACCAGCAGCAGGGCGGCGGTGGACCGGCGGCCGAGCGGGACGGGACGGCCGTTCATGCGCTCAAAGCCTCCGCGACCTGCCGGACGGTGAGCCACGGCCCCGGTGCCAGCACCTTGGCGACCTGCGGCGCGAACGCCGGGGAGGAGACCACCACCTCCGCCGTCGGGCCGTCCGCGACGATCTCGCCCTCGGCCAGGATCACCGTCCGGTGGGCCAGTTCGGCGGCCAGCTCGACGTCGTGGGTGGCCAGCAGCACGGCGTGGCCCTCGTCCGCGAGGTCGCGCAGGATCTCCACCAGCCGGGCCTTGGCCGCGTAGTCCAGGCCGCGGGTCGGCTCGTCCAGCAGCAGCAGCGGGGGCCGGGCGGTGAGGACGACGGCGAGGGCGAGGGCCAGGCGCTGGCCCTCGGAGAGGTCGCGCGGGTGGGCGGTGTCGGCGACGCCGGGCAGCAGGCGCTCGACCAGGGCGCGGCAGGTGCCGGGGCCGGCGCCCGCGTCGGCGTCCGCGGCCGCGCACTCGGCGGCGACGCTCTCGCCGTACAGCAGGTCGCGCGGGTCCTGGGGGACCAGGCCAACCCGGCGGATCAGTTCGGCGGGACGGGTGCGGTGCGGGATGCGGCCGCCGACGGTGACGCTGCCGGAGGCGGGGGCGTGCAGGCCGACCAGGCTGCCGAGCAGGGTGGACTTGCCGGCGCCGTTGCGGCCCATCAGGGCGGTGATCCCACCCGGGCGCAGCGAGAGATCCACGCCGCGCAGGGCCTGGACGGGGCCGCGTCGGACGGCGAGGCGGTCGGCGACGGCGACGGGCGCGCCGGCCGGGGCGCCGGCCGGGGCGGGAGCCCGGCCGTCCAGCTCGGCGCGCAGCGGGGCGGCCTTGCGGCGCGCGTCGCGGACGGACAGCGGCAGCGGACGCCAGCCGGCGAGCCGGCCGAGGCCGACCACCGGCGGGTGCACCGGGGAGTGCGCCATCACCTCGGCGGGCCCACCCAGCACCGGGGCCGCCCCCGGGCTCAGCAGCAGCACCTGGTCGGCGTACTGGACGACCCGCTCCAGCCGGTGCTCGGCCATCAGCACGGTGGTGCCGAGGTCGTGCACCAGCCGTTGGAGGACGGCGAGCACCTCCTCGGCGGCGCCCGGGTCGAGCGCCGAGGTGGGTTCGTCCAGGACCAGCACGCGCGGGTGCACGGTGAGCACCGAGCCGATCGCGACGCGCTGCTGCTGGCCGCCGGAGAGCGAGCCCAGCGCGCGGTCGCGCAGGTCGGCGAGGCCGAGCAGGTCGAGGGTCTCCTCGACCCGGCGCCGCATGACGTCGCCCGGCAGGCCCAGGGACTCCATGCCGTACGCGAGTTCCTCCTCCACGGTGTCGGTGACGAACCGCGCCGCCGGGTCCTGGCCCACCGTGCCGACCAGGTCGGCGAGGTCGCGCGGGCGGTGCTCGCGGGTGTCCCGGCCGCCGACGGTGACCCGGCCGTGCAGCACACCGCCGGTGAAGTGCGGCACCAGGCCGCTGACCGTGCCCAGCAGGGTGGACTTGCCGGAGCCCGACGGGCCCACCAGCAGGCAGAGTTCGCCCTCGGGGACGGTGAGGTCGACGTCGCTCAGGGCCGGGCCGGCGGAGTCCGCGTACCGGACGGAGACCTGCTCGAAGGTGATCACGATGCCCTCCGGGGCGGGGTCGGGGTGGCGAACGCCGGTACCAGGCCGAGGAGTGCGGTCAGCACGGCGGCCAGTGGCACCGCGGGGACGGTCGGCGGGACGACGGTGGGGGCGAAGGCGGCCGGGTCGTGGCCGGCCAGGTAGGTGGTGAGGGCCGCGACGGCGGCGCCCGAGCCCGCCGTCAGCCACTCGGGCAGGGCCCAGGGGTCGGGCCGGTAACGGCTCCTGACGGAGCGTCGGTTGCCGAGCAGCAGCCCAGCGAAGGCGGCGGCCAGGCCGAGCAGCAGCACCGGCGGCGCCCAGCCGGCGCCGCCGGCGGTCAGCAGCCCGTACGCGGCCAGGCAGACCCCGAGCAGTCCGGTCAGGGTGAGCGCGGCGGTCGCCCTGGCGAGCGGGCGGGGGACGTCGGCGGTGCGGCCGAAACCCCGGGTGTCCATCGCCGCCGCCAGCGCGATGGACCGCTCCAGCGCGCCCTCCAGGACGGGCAGTCCGACGCTCAGTACGGCCGCGACGCCCTTGTCCGCACGGCCGCGCAGGCGCCGGGCGGCGCGCAGCCGGCGGACGTCGGCGACCAGGTTCGGCGCGAAGGTCATCGCCACCACCACGGCCACGCCCGCCTCGTAGAGCGCACCGGGCAGGGCGCGCAGCAGACGGGCCGGGCTGGCCAGGGAGTTGGCGGCGCCGACGCAGATCAGCAGGGTGGCCAGGCGCAGCCCGTCGTACAGCGCCGCGAGCAGGCCCTCGACGGTGACCCGCCCGCCGATCCGCACCCCCTGCGCCCAGGCGGGCAGCGGCACTTCGGGCAGGGTGAACAGCACGTGGGTGCCGGGGATCGGCGAGCCGAGCAGGACGGCGAAGGCCAGGCGGATGCCGAGCACCAGCAGGCCGAGCCGCAGGAACGCCCCGTACGAGCGGGACCAGGGCGCATCGCCGCGCCGCGCCGCGACCACGTACCCGGCCGTCGCGGCGAGCAGCAGCAGGATCGCCGGGTTGGTGGTGCGGGTCGCCGCCGCGCCGAGCCCGAGCGCCCACAGCCACCAGGCCCCCGGGTGCAGTTGGCGGGGGCCGGTGGGCGGTCGGGTGCGACGGGCGGTGCTGCTCACGGATCGGTCCTGGGTGAGGGGGTGGAGGCGCGGTCGGGTCAGGGGGTGCGGCGGCGGCGCACCTGCCAGGCGGCGCCGCCGGCGAGGACGGCGACCAGCGCGCCCCCGGTGATCAGGCCGACGTCCGGGCCGCCGCCGTGCTGCGGGGTCGGCGCCGGGCCGCCGGCCGGCTGCGCGGCGGCCGCGCCCAGCTGCTCGGCGCACCCCGCCGCCGGGTAGCCGGCGATGGCGCACAGCAGGCCGTTGGTGTCGTAGCGCAGCGGCGGGGCGACGGCGGCCAGCACCTCGGCCGAGGTGGCGCGCGGCGCGGCGACGGCGCAGGCCGTCCGCTGCTGCGGGGGCTGTGCGGCGGGCGCGCCGGCGTCCTCGGCGGTCCCGAAGTCCAGCACGACGGCCACCCGTTTGCGGCCGTCCTGGGCAGGGGTGCCGGCGCAGACCTCCTCGAAGCGCGCCCGATCGCGGGGCCTGGCGGCGTCCTGCCCGCCGTCGGGGCTGACGGCGAAGCGCCATCCGTCGACCGCCCCGTCCGGCGGCACGGCGATCGCGGGCCCCTGCTGCTGGTACGTCCAGGCGCCGCCGTCGGCTCCGCGCCAGAAGGACCAGTAGCGGTACCCGCCGGCGGCCCGGGCGGGCGTGGCGGCGTGGACGAGCAGCAGCAGCGCGCCGGACAGGGCGAGCAGGGCGGTGGTGCGGGTCCGGCGTCCGCGGGCCGTCCCCCCGTTCCCCGGGCGGGCGGGGCAGGCACCGCCCGCCGGGGCGTCGTGGACTGCCGGCCGCATCAAAGGTTGGGGTTGCGCTTGCGCTGGAGGCTGAGCAGCAGGCCGCCGCCGATCCCGACGAGGAGGCCGACGATGATCAGCCAGAGCTGGCCGAAGCCGCTGTCCTTCTTCGCCGCCGGGGTGGCCTCGGCGGTGGCGGCGCCGGCCTTGGGGGCCGGACCGAGGGCGGTGAGCTGCCCGGTGAGGTCGGCGGTGCTGCGGTGCGCGGCCTCGGAGACCAGCAGGAGGGTGGCGGTGGCGGCGGCGTCGGTGCCGTTCTTGGTCCAGGTGGCGCCCTGGCCCTCCAGCCAGTCGACGGCATCGGAGGCCTGCTCGGGGTGGCCGCTCTGGACGAGGGCGAGCGCCGCCCAGGCGGTGGCGGCGTAGTCGGGCTTCGGCTCGGCGCCGGGAGCGGCGACGGAGAGGTGTTCGCTGCCCGCCGTGAGCTGAGCGGTGAGGTAGGCGCTGACCGCCTCGCCTGCCTCGGCGTGCGGGATGGTGGCGGGCGCGGAGCCGTCGGTGCAGGCCAGGGCCGTGGGCGTCGCGTCGGCGCGCACCGAGGTGGTGACCGGCAGGTGCCCGCCGGCGGCGGCGAGCGCGGCCTGGGCACTGGCCAGGGTGTTGGGGGCCAGGGCGCCGCCGGCCGGGTCCGGCTGGAAGGCGAAGGCGCCGCGCTGGTCGGCGGGGGCGGTGCAGCCGAGCTGGAAGAGGGCGAGGCCGTCGAAGGCGTTCTTGCCGGCCGCGCCGCCCTTGCCCGCCTTGGCGACGCTCGCCGGGTCGGTCCTGGCCGCGAACAGCGCGTTGACCGCGAGCCCGGTGGAGTTGGCGTCGCCCGGGTTGCCGGGGTTGTAGGGCCAGCTGCCGTCGGGGTTCTGGTTGGCCTTGAGCCACTGCACGCCCTTGTCGACGGCGCCCTGGTGCCCGCCGAGGGCCACCAGCGCCTGGATGGCGACGGCGGTGGCGTTGCTGTCCTCGGTCTTGGCGTCGCAGGCCGCGCCGGCCGCCCGGTACGAGGGCCAGCCGCCGTCCTCGCACTGCTGCCCGGTGAGCCACGCCACGGCGGAGTCGGCCGGGGTGACCTTGGCCGCGGACAGGGCGCTCAGCGCCAGGGACTGCCGCCAGACGCCGTCGTACGTCGGGTCGCTCTTGCCGTAGAGGCCGTCCGGGAGGACCGGGGCGGCCGCACTCGACGGCGCGGCCGGAGCCGTCGGACTGCCCTGGGCGCCCGCACTCGACGGCGCGGCCGGGCTGCCGGGGGCCGCGGGCGCGGGGCTGTCGGCGAGGGCCGGTCCGGCGGCGACGCCGGAGAGCAGCGCGGCGGACAGGGCGGCGGCGCCCAGTCGGGCGGCGTTCAGCATGGTGGGGTCGTGCCTTTCGGTGAGCGGTGGTGGCCCGGTTGGGGGCCGTTCCGTAGTCCTCGACGGGTGCCGGGCGCGGGCGTCCGGGCTGGCCGCTCGCCCCTCCGACCGGGTGCTCCGACTCGTCCGGGGCCGAGCGGTGCGGCGTCCGGGCTCACGGTTGCGGGGTCAGCGCCGGATTCGCACCGGCTTCCCCCGGGGGGAGGAGCGGGATGGAGTTGTGTCGCCCGTCGACTCTAGCCGCCGGCCCGGTGCGGGCGAGCGGGTGGCGGCAGGAACAGGTTCCAGTCGCGGGCCGCTCAGGTCAGCGTCAGCAGCCGCGCGGCGGTGTGCAGGTCCGCCCGCACCTCGGCGATCGAGGCGCGCCCGGAGAGCCAGGCGACCAGGGCCGAGTGCCAGGTGTGCTCGATCACCCGGACGGCCGCCCGCTGGGCGTCGCTGGGCGGCGCGGACTGGCCGATCGCGTCCAGGATGAGCTGCCCGGTGACCGCGCTGATCCGGTCCACCTCGGTGCCGACCGAGCGGTCGGCGAAGCACATCGAGCGGACCATCGCCTCGGCCAGCAGCGGCTCGCGCTGCAGCGCGTGGAAGGCCCGGGTGAGCGCGTCGGCGACCCGCAGGGCCGGCTCCCGGTCGGTCGGCGGGTGCCGCCGGATGTGCTCCTGGAGGCCCTGCAACTGCTCCAGCATGACCGCGACCAGCAGGTGGACCTTGGACGGGAAGTACCGGTACAGCGTGCCGAGGGCGACCTGCGCGCTCTCCGCGACCTCCCGCATCTGCACCGCCTCGTACCCGCCGCGGGCGGCCAGGGCGGTGGCGGCCCGCAGGATCCGGCGGCGCCGTTCGGCCTGCCGCGCGGTCAGCGGCGGCTCGCCGGCGGGCGCGGGGGTGGGGCTCACGGACGTGGTCGGCGACGGCAAGTGTGCTCCCGGGGGCGCGTGGGTGGCGGCGTGCTCCAGAAGGCCGACGCGACGTCGACCCGAGGCCGACCGGGGTCGACCGCGGCCGGTCGGGCCGGCGTGGCGGGAATCACCAGCCCTGGCTCCTGAGCGAAAGCTACGGGCCGGTATCTTCGAGGTCTCTCATTGTTCACACGGTCGCTGTCGAGTTCCACAGCCACTGAAACCTGATCTACTTTAGCGACCGGCAGCACCAGTAGCACCGATAGCAGCCAGAGATGAGGGCCCAGGATGACCGCGCACCCGCTGCGGATTGCCCTGCTGTCATACCGCGGGGACCCGTTCTGCGGCGGCCAGGGCGTGTACGTACGGCACCTCTCCCGGGAGCTGGCCCGACTCGGCCACCACGTGGACGTGATCGGCGCCCAGCCCTACCCCGTGCTGGACGAGGTCGAGGGGCCCGGCTCGGTACGGCTGGTCGAGCTGCCCAGCCTGGACCTCTACCGCGCCGACGACCCGTTCCGCACGCCCGGGCTCGGCGAGTTCCGCGGGCCGGTGGACCTGCTGGAGTTCGCCACCATGCGCACCGGCGGCTTCCCGGAGCCGCTCACCTTCTCGCTGCGCGCCCGGCAGTACCTGGCCCGCCACAAGGGCCGCTACGACGTGGTGCACGACAACCAGACCCTCGGCTACGGCCTGCTCGGCCTGGCCCGACACGGCTTCCCGCTGGTCACCACGATCCACCACCCGATCACCGTGGACCGCCGGTTGGAGCTGGACGCGGCCGCCACCCGGCTGAAGCGGCTGTCGCTGCGCCGCTGGTACGCCTTCACCCGGATGCAGCGCAGGGTCGCCGCCCGGCTGGACCACGTGATCACCGTCTCCGGCACCTCGCAGCGCGAGATCGCCGAGCACCTGGGCGCCGCCCCCGGCGCGATCTCGGTGGTCCCGATCGGCGCGGACACCCGGCTCTGGTCGCCCTCGGCGCAGGTCGAGCGGGTCCCCGGCCGGATCGTCACCACCTCCAGCGCGGACGTGCCGCTCAAGGGGCTGGTCTTCCTGGTCGAGGCGCTGGCCAAGGTCCGCACCGAGCGGGAGGCGCACCTGGTGGTGGTCGGCAAGCCGCAGAAGGACGAGGGGCCGGTGGCCGAGGCGGTGCGCCGCTTCGGGCTGGCGGAGCACATCGAGTTCCGCACCGGCCTGAGCGACCGGGAGCTGGTCGACCTGTACCGGTCGGCCGAGGTCGCCTGCGTGCCGTCGCTGTACGAGGGCTTCTCGCTGCCCGCCGCCGAGGCGATGGCCACCGGCACCCCGCTGGTCGCCACCACCGGCGGTGCGATCCCCGAGGTGGCCGGGCCGGACGGGGAGACCTGTCTGGCCGTGCCGCCGGGGGAGGCGGACGCGCTGGCCGCCGCGCTCGGCCGGCTGCTGGACGACCCGCGGCTGCGCGCCGAACTCGGCGCGGCCGGGCGGGAACGGGTGCTGGCCCGGTTCACCTGGGAGCGGGCCGCCGAACTGACCGCCGAGGCGTACCGCGCGGCGATCGCCACTGGCGCCGGCGCCCGGGCCCGCTCCGGGCCCGGCTGGCGGTACGTGCCCTGAGCGGCGCGCCCGGTCGGCGCGACCCGGGCGGCCGCCCCGGGGCGTGCCCCGGTGGCGGGTCCCGAGTGACGTGCCCCGGGCGGCGTGTTCGAGCGACGTGCTTCCGGGCAACCCGCCCCGGGAGCCGGGAAGTGGTCTGACGAAGCGTCAAGGATGCTTGGTAGCAATAGGAATGGGAGCCCTGCAGTGCTGACCGTCGATTTCTCGCGCTTCCCGCTCGCCGCCGGCGACCGGGTGCTCGACCTGGGCTGCGGCGGGGGCCGGCACGCGTTCGAGTGCTACCGCCGCGGCGCCGACGTGATCGCCCTCGACCAGAACGCCGAGGAGATCGCCGAGGTGCGGAAGTGGTTCGCCGCGATGGAGCAGGCCGGTGAGGCCCCCGAGGGCGCGTCGGCGGTCGCGATGGAGGGCAACGCGCTGGCGCTGCCGTTCGAGGACGAGTACTTCGACAAGATCATCATCTCCGAGGTGATGGAGCACATACCCGATGACAAGGGCGTGCTGAACGAGATGTTCCGCGTCCTCAAGCCGGGCGGCCTGCTCGCCGTCACCGTGCCGCGCTGGCTGCCGGAGAAGATCTGCTGGGCGCTGTCCGACGAGTACCACGAGGTCGAGGGCGGCCACATCCGGATCTACCGGGGCGACGAACTGCTCGGCAAGCTCAGGGACGCGGGCCTGGAGCCGTACGGCACCCACCACGCGCACGCCCTCCACTCGCCGTACTGGTGGATCAAGTGCGCGGTCGGCGTGGACAACGACAAGGCGCTGCCGGTCAAGGCGTACCACCAGCTGCTCGTCTGGGACATCGTCGGCACCCCGGTGATCAGCAGCCTCACCAGGGCCGCCGAGAAGGCGCTCAACCCGCTCATCGGCAAGAGCTTCGTCGCCTACGCGTCCAAGCCGCAGCGGGCGAAGGCATGACCGCCGCCGTCCCCGAGGTGCTGCTGCTCGACGGGGTGCTGGACGCCGAACAGGCGGCCGGCACCGTCCGCAGCATCCTGGCCGAACAGCGCGCCGACGGTGCCATCCCCTGGTTCGCGGGCCACCACCTCGACCCCTGGGACCACACCGAGGCCGCGATGGCCCTCGACACCGCCGGCGAGCACGCCGCCGCCGAGGCCGCCTACCGCTGGCTCGCCGCCCGGCAGAACCCGGACGGCTCGTGGTACGCCGCGTACACCGACGGCGAGGTCACCGACCGCGCCAAGGAGAGCAACTTCTGCGCGTACATCGCGGTCGGGGTCTGGCACCACCACCTCAGCACCGGCGACGACGCCTTCCTCGAGTGGATCTGGCCGGTGGTCCGGCGGGCCCTGGACTTCATCGTCGGCCTGCGGCTGCCCGGCGGGCCGATCGCCTGGCGGGTCGCCGAGGACGGCACCGCCACCGAGGAGGCGCTGCTGACCGGCTCCTCCAGCATCCTGCACGCGCTGCGCTGCGGCCTGGCCATCGCCGACTACCTGGAGGAGCCCCAGCCCGACTGGGAGCTCGCGACCGGGCGGCTGCGGCACGCCGTCGCCCACCACCCCGAGCGGTTCCTCGACAAGGACCGCTACTCGATGGACTGGTACTACCCGGTGCTCGGCACCGGCCTGCGCGGCGACGCCGCGGTGGCCCGGATCGAGCGGGACTGGGACCGCTTCGTCGTCCCCGGCCTCGGCGTGCGCTGCGTCAGCGACCGGCCCTGGGTGACCGGCGGGGAGAGTGCCGAACTCGCCCTCGCGCTCTGGGCGATCGGGCAGTCCGACCGCGCCGTGGAGATCCTGCGCTGGATCCAGAAGCACCTGCGGCACGAGGACGGCTCCTACTGGACCGGGTACGTGTTCGAGGACGACGCGATCTGGCCCGAGGAGCGCACCACCTGGACGGCCGGGGCGCTGCTGCTCGCGGTGGCCGCGCTCGGCGGCGACCCGGCGACGGTCGCCGTGTTCGGCGGGGACCAGCTGCCCGCCGGGCTGGTGGTCCAGGACTGCTGCTGACCGCGGGCACACCAGAAGGGGCGGGACCGGGGCACCCGAGCCCCCCCCGCCGTC
>NZ_JBEPAK010000172.1:0-15171 GCF_040298565.1 Kitasatospora sp. NPDC001539
CAGCGAGAAGCCCCCGGCCGGCGGCCGGGGGCTTCTGCCGTTTCCGGCCCGTGCCCGGCGGTGATCGCGGCGGACGGCCCGGTCCGCCCCGGTCGACCCGCTTCCTCGTGCGCGGCCCGGGTCCGCCCCCTGCCCGGGGCCTCCTCCGCACCCGTCCCGCCCTGCCGCCCGGGCGGCCCGCCGAACGGGTGGGACACGGCCAGGGGGCGCAGGTGTCGCCCTCCGGCCGCTCCGGGATCGTGATTCCTTTTTGTCGGATCTTGTGCTCGGGCTGCTCGCCGCCCGGTAGCCGACCGCGAAGGAGAGCCGGATGAGCCGACGGTTTCCCCGCACAGCTGTCGCCCTGGCCGTCCTCGCGGCCGGGCTGCTGACCGGTCCGAACGCCCCGGCCGCCCCGGCCCGGCAGTCCCCTGACTCCTGGTCGCCGGAGCACCGGGCGGTCCTGCCGTCCGGACTCTCCGTCCAGTTCGACTTCGCCGCCGCGCCCGGCACGGCCGTCACCGCCGAACCGGGCCGCCTGGCGGAGCGCGCCGGAGGGGCCGGCTCCGGCGCAACGTACGCGGACGGCATCGGTCCGGGGGAGCCGGCGCAGACCTTCACCCCCACCCCGGACCGTCCGCAGACCGATGGCTCCTGGCGCACCGTCGGCACCCTCCGGCTGAGCTTCTCCCGGCCGGTCCGCAATCCCCGGCTCCACCTCAGCGGACTGGGCGCGGTCGCCACCGGCGAATCCGGCACCACCGGCACCGCGGCCCGGCTGACCCTCACCGGCGGCTCACCCGCCGCGCCCACCCTGGTCGGCCGCACCGGCTGGAACGGCTGGACGGTCGACGGCAACTCCCTCGCCCCCGGCGGCGCCGACGGATCCACCGACGGCGCGGCCGGCACCGCGTCGGAGGGCACCCTGGAGCTCGCCGGGACCTTCCGCACGGCGGTGTTCCGGGTCGAGCAGCGCTCCACCTCGCGGGCCGGGAGCACCACCGCCGCTCCGGTCCTGCGCCAGGCCTACACCGTCACCGTCGACGAGTTCCTCGGGACGGCGCCGCAGGCCTACGGCAACGCCTCGCACGTGGTCTCCGACCTCTTCCTGGGCACCGACGCCACCACCGGGCCCCGGCGCGACCGCGCCCCCGGCCGGACCGCCGCCCCCGCAGCGGAGGACGGACCGCTGGTCCAGCTCGACCACGGCGCCGCCCGGCGGGCCACCCCGTTCGCCAGTCCCTACGGGCCGCCGCCGGCCAAGCCGCAGCCCGGTCGCGGTGAGTACCAGGGCCCCGACCCGTCGATCGGCTTCCCCGCCGAGGCCGCGATCGGCCACTACTACCGGGTCACCGTCCCCGTCGCGGTGGGCGACCAGCCCGCCACCCTGGCCGGCTGGATCGACTTCGGCCACAGCGGCCGGTTCGACCCCGTCGACCGGGTGCAGACCGAGGTCCCGGCCGGCGCCCGCACCGCGACCCTGGAATGGACCGTCCCGGCCGGCGCGGCCTCCGGCGAGACCTGGGCCCGGCTGCGGATCGGCCGCGACACCAGCCAGCTCGTCCCCTCCGGCGGCTTCGCCGACTCCGGCGAGGTCTCCGACCAGCGGATCAAGCTGACCGTCGGCGCGGCGCGGCCCGAGATCGCCGAGCCGGTCGACGGCGCCGTGCTGGCCGACGCCCGGCCGCAGATCCGCGGCGCGGGCGCGGTGGCCGGCGCCTCCGTCGAGATCCGGGAGGGCGAGGACGCGCTCTGCAGGGCCCGGGTCGAGCGCGGCGGCGACTGGTCCTGCCGCCCGGGGAGCGCGCTCCCCGCGGGACCGCACAGCCTCACCCCGGTGGAGACCACCAGCGGGGGAGTGGTGCTGCGCGGCGAGGCCGTCAAGATCACCGTGAAGACGGCCCCGCCGGCCGCGCCGGTGCTCACCCTGCCGGCCTACACCAACGACCCGGGGCTGCAGCTCACCGGCACCGGCGAGGCGGGCAGCACGGTCTCGGTCACCGACCGCTCCGGCTCCGCCGACCTGTGCAGCAGCGCGGTCCGCCCGGACGGCGGGTGGTCCTGCCTCCCGGTCGAGAACCTGGCGGACGGGAGCCACCAGCTCACCCCGGCCGCGGTCGACGCGGCGGGGAACCGGACGGCCGGGCAGGCGGTCACCCTGGTGGTCGACACCGTGCCGCCGGACAAGCCGACGCTCACCGTGCCGGGCGCGGGCGACGTGCTGAAGCTCAGCCGGCCGACGTTCGCCGGGCGTGCCGAGCCGGCCGCGAACGTGCTGGTCACGGCACGGGCGGGGGCCGCCGGCCCGGGCGACCGCACGGTGCTCTGCGGGGCCGGGGTGGCGCTGGACGGGAGCTGGACCTGCACGGCCAACCGGGACCTGGGGGACGGCGAGCAGTGGCTGACCGTCACGGCGACCGACCGGGCGGGGAACGGGACGTCGGCGGACCCGGTCCGGGTGCGCGTCGCCGCCGCGGCCCCGACCCCGGCGGCGTCGAGCCCAGGGACGCCGAGTGCGGCGGTGCCGAGCCCTGCGACGCCGAGCGCGACGGCGTCGAGCCCTGCGACGGGCCCGGCGGCGACGGCTTCGGTGGCGGTCAGCCCGAGCGCGTCCGTGCCGGCGACGACTCCGACCGCCTCTGCGTCGGCGGCGGCCGCTCCGGCAACGCCCGTACCGGACAGGCCCGTTGTGGCGAGCGGGGGCACGAGTGCGACGACGCCCACGGCCACGGCCACGCTCGCGCCCACCGCCACCAACACCGCCCCCTCGGGCGCGACGGCGGGCGCTCCCGGGCCGGGCCCGCTGGCGAGCGGCGGACCGTCGGTGGAAGGCGCCGGTCAGGGCGAGTCCGGCTCCGGCCGGTCCGGTGCGCGGCCGCTGCCCGCACCGCCGGCCGGGGCGACGGTGGCGGAGGCCGAGCAGACCGCGGGCCGTCACCGGGAGACCGGCCGGCACGAGGTGCTCGCCGGGGTGCTGCTGTTGTTCGCCGGAATCGGGCTGATCACCCGTCGGGTGTTCGCCCGCGGGCCCGGCTCCCGACGGCGCTGACCTGCGCCGACACCGTACCGACCATCCGTTCATCCGTTCATGTGCCTGCGCGTCAGGTCGGCTTCGGACGATACGTCAGTAAATGTCGACACACCTCGACTCAAATGTCGCATTTGATGACGTATGAACTTAGCCTGACTTTCGGCACTGCCCGTCAGATCCGGGCCGCCCGTTGCGCGACACACCGACCCAGAGGATCCGTGCATGGACGTCACCCGCGACTCTTCGCAGCGACCGGAGAACCTGACCGAGGAGCTCCCTCCGGTCTTGCCGGAACGTTTCGCCTCGGGCTCCAGCCCGCTGGCCAAGGTCTCGACCGTCAAGGCCGCCCCCCAGGCCCCGGCGGCCCCGGTGGCCCCCAGGACAGCCAGGACCCCCCAGGCCGCCGCGGCCGCCACGACGCCTCCGCCCGCCGACAGCGGACCGGCCCCCACCCCGTTGACCGTCGTCCCCGGACCGTCCCCCGCCGGCCCGGGCGACCTGCGGGATCCGCTGGAGAAGCCCGCCCCGGACGCCACCGACCGCCCGGGCGGCGCCGCCGTTGCTCCCACCGCGGCCACCCCGCGCCGCCCCCCGCGCGCCGACCAGGCGCTGCGCGAGCACCCCGCCCCCGCGCTGCCCGGCTGGGTCGCCCTGCTGGTGGTGCTCCTGGCCCTGGCCTCGGTGGGCTACGTGCTGCTGCGCACGGGGGTGCTCCCGCACTGGGACGCGCTGCCCGAGCTGC
Organism: Kitasatospora sp. NPDC001539; assembly: GCF_040298565.1. Classification (NCBI taxonomy): domain Bacteria; kingdom Bacillati; phylum Actinomycetota; class Actinomycetes; order Kitasatosporales; family Streptomycetaceae; genus Kitasatospora; species Kitasatospora sp. NPDC001539. The sequence goes on from NZ_JBEPAK010000172.1 coordinate 3,753, forward strand.
GTGACCGGGCCGTCAGGGAGAGCGGCCGGGCCCGGGTCGACGTCCGGGCGGTGGCCGCGGTCACGGCGGCCGGCCTGCTGGTGGTGTGCGCGCTCGCCGGCCTGCTGGCGAACGCGGGCGGCGAGACCCGGGTGCTGACCCGCTGGGGCCGCTACCGGGGCACGGTGCGCAGGACCGGGCTGGTCTGGGTCAATCCGCTGCTGCGCCGCCGCCGGGTGGACGTGCGGCTGCGGCACTGGCGCAGCGAGCCGGTCAAGGTGGTCGACCGCACCGGGACGCCGATCGTGGTCCGGCTGCTGATCGTCTGGCGGGTCAAGGACACCGCGCGGGCGCTGCTGGCGATCGAGGACCACGAGAGCTACCTGCGCGCCCAGGTCCAGGCGGTGCTCACCCGCACCGCGTCCACCCTGCCGTGCGACAGCAACGCGGCGCCCGGCCCCGCGCTGCGCGACGGTCAGTGGTTCGCCGACGAGATGACCCGTGCGCTGGCCGCCGAGGTCGCCCCGGCCGGCCTGGAGGTCTACTCCGCGCAGCCGCTGGCGCTGGACTACGCGCCCGAGGTCGCCGAGTCGATGCGCCGCCGCCGAGTGGCCGACCTGGACGCGGGTCTGCGGACCGTGCTGGTCGACGACGCGGTGGAGGCGGCGGCGCTGGCCGTCCGCCGGCTGGAGCGCGCGACGGCGCACCAACTGGACGAGGCCGCCCGCAGCGCGCTGATGGAGCAGCTGCTGGTCGCCTTCGTCGCCCCGGCCGGAGTGGCCGCCTCGGTACCGCCCCCGGCCGCCCGGGCCGGGCGGAAGGAAGGACGACCCGCATGAGGATAGCCACCGGCGCGTACGCCGAGCCCGGTTCCGACCCCGACGCGGACTCCGGTCTGATCGGTTTCGAGGAGCGCCTCGGCAGCATTCCCGCGGTGGCGGGCTGCGGCTGCCCGAACTGCGCGGCCCGGCCGCGCACCGCCCGCCCGGCGCCGGCGTCCGGTGGAGGGCGAGTGAACCGCGCCGTGCGGAGCACCTGCCTGGCCACCACCGTGCTCGCGGGCGCCGGCGTGGTCGGCCTGACGGTCGGTGCCGGGTCCGCCCAGGCCGCGGCCGGCCGGCAGGGCTGGGACGGTTCGAAGTACTGGTTCAGGAACGGCGCCGGTGAGTGGCGCTGGACCAGCCACTACGACGTCTACGCCAGCCGCACCGGGAAGCCCGGCGGCCCCGGGAAGCCCGGCGGCCCCGGGAAGTCCGCAGGCGCCGCGAAGTCCGGTGGCCCCGGGAAGTCCGCTGCCACCGGGAGCTCCGGCGGTGCCGGTGGGTCCGGCGCGGAGGCCGTCTCCAACGGCCCGGCCTCCTCCTGGGGACCGCGCCAGGGCTGGGACGGTTCGAAGTACTGGTTCAGGAACGGCGCCGGTGAGTGGCGCTGGACCAGCCACTACGACGTCTACCTCAGCCGCACCGGGAAGTCCGGTGGCCCCGGGAAGTCCGCCGGCGACACGGCCTCCTCCGCGAGCCAGGCCTCCTCCGGCGACACGGCGGCCCCCGGCAGCAAGGCCTCCTCCGGGCGCACGGAGGCGGCGGTCGACTACGCGCTGGCCCAGCTCGGCAAGCCCTACGTCTGGGGCGGTGACGGCCCGTCCGGCTACGACTGCTCCGGGCTGGTCCAGCAGGCCTACCTGCGCAGCGGGATAAGCCTGCCGCGGGTGGCCGACGACCAGTACGCGGCGACCACGCCGATCGGCTCCGGGCAGCTGCGCCGCGGGGACCTGGTGTTCTGGTCGGACAGCGGCCGGGCCTCGGGGATCCACCACGTGGGGATCTACCTGGGCGACGGCACCTTCGTGGAGGCGCCCCGGCCGGGCCGGACCGTCCGGATATCGGCGCTCACCTCCGGCTACTACCCGACCCACTTCGGTCGGCCCTGACCGCCGTGACCGGCCCTGACCGGCTCGGGCCCGGCCGCGGCCGGTGGGCAGCACCGGGCCCCGACGGCGGAGCGCCGCCGGGGCCCGGTCGTGTGCTCAGCCGGAGCCCGGTCGGACTCACCCGCTGCTCACCCGCTGCTCACCCGCTGCTCATCCGGGCGCTCACTCGGGCGCTCACTCGGAGGCGGCGTCCAGCAGGGCGGTCTGCTCGGCGGTGAGCTCCAGCCCGGTCGCGGCCAGCAGCGGGGGCAGCTGGTCGATGGTGCGGGCGCTGGCGATCGGGGCGGCGACGGTCGGACGGGCGGCGAGCCAGGCCAGCGCCACACTGGCCGGCGTGACGCCGTGCTCGGCGGCGACCGTGTCCAGTGCCTCCAGCACCTTCGGGCCGCGCGGCTCGTCCAGGTAGCGGGCGGCGCCCTCGGCGCGGGCGCTGTCCACCTCCGGACCGCCGGGGCGGTACTTGCCGGTCAGGAAGCCCGAGGCGAGCGCGTAGTACGGGACGGTCGCGAGGCCGTGCTCGGCGACCACGTCGGCCAGCGGGCCCTCGAAGGTTCCACGGGAAACCAGGTTGTAGTGCGGCTGCACCGCGACGTACTTGGCCAGGCCCTCGCGCTCGGCGAAGGCCACTGCCTCGGCCAGCCGTTCGGCGGAGATGTTGGAGGCGGCGACGGCCCGGACCTTGCCCTCGCGGACCAGCTCGTCCAGTGCGGTGACGAATTCCTCCACCGGGGTGTCGTCGTCCCGGTGGGTGTAGTACAGGTCGATCCGCTCCACGCCCAGGCGGCGCAGCGAGGCCTCCGCGGCGGCCTTGATGGTGGCCGCCCCCAGCCCCCGCGCCTCGGGGTGCATGCCGGCCTTGGTGGCGATCACCACGTCGTCGCGGTTGCCGCGGCTGCGCAGCCAGTTGCCGATGACGGTCTCGGACTCGCCGCCGGTGTTGCCCGGGGCCCACGCGGAGTAGACGTCGGCGGTGTCGACGAAGTTGCCGCCGGCGGCCGCGTAGGCGTCGAGGACGGCGAACGACTGCTGCTCGTCGGCCGTCCAGCCGAAGACGTTGCCGCCGAGGGCGAGGGGATAGACGGACAGGTCGGAGGTGCCGAGCGGGACTCGGCTGGGGTTTCCGGTCATGCCCGCAGTCAACCCGAAGGCGGGGCAGCGCATTCCGGGCGTTGCGAGCTGTTCACGGGACCGTCGCACGAGGGAGTGGTGTGCCCTCCGGAGGAGGGGTCCGGGGTGTGCCTGAGGTGGGCCGATTCGTTAGAGTCCGTGCCATGGCTGACAACGACTACGACCCCGCCGGTAGCACCCAGATGTTCCGGGCGTTCGTCGACGAGAGCCCGGCGCGTCAGGCACCGGGCTCCGTCTCCACCTACGGCAGCAGCAAGAGCGGCAGTCGGACCGGCGTGATCGCGCTGGTCGCGGTCGTCGCCCTGGTCGTGCTGGGCGCCGTCATCTGGCTCGCGGTCAAGTGACCCTCGCGCGGGTGGCCCCGCTCAGGGTCACCCGCGCGACGGGAAGCACCGCGCCCGGCGCTGGTCCTAGCAGGGCTTGCGCCAGGCGTTGAGGTCGAGCTTCTTCTGCATCGAACTGAATCCCAGCGCCTTGGTCTTGGCGCAGAACCGGTCCGTGTCGAGCTTGTACTCGACGTGGAACACCGCCTTGCCCGCCTTGATGAACGGCGAGACCCGGTCGCACTCGTCGAACTGCGAGCACTCCTCGTTGACCGCGAAGTCGAAGTCCGGCAGCAGCGCGGGGATCTGGTCCAGGTCGTTCTTCAGTCCGATGGCCAGGCCGCGGTCATGGGCGAGCTGCGCCAGCATCCGGTTGTACCGGAGCTGGTCGTCGGGGGTCAGCGGGAAGCCGCTGTTCTGGTTGTAGGCCTCGATGGTGTCGGGCTCGACGGCGTCGAAGCCCTTGCTCCTGCACATGTCGAAGCGGGCCGCCATCAGCGGCTTCAGCTGGTCGAGCTTGCGGATGTCGAACCACTTCTCGCCCTTCCAGCCGGTGTCCGAGCCCTGCAGGGCCTTGGCGAAGGCGTTGGAGTCGGGGCGGAAGTCCTCCCAGGACCCGGCGTTGATGTAGCAGATGACCTTGCGGCCCTTGGCGTGCAGCGCGGCCACCACCGAGGCGTCGTTCTCGAAGCCGTCGATGTCGTAGACGGGCACGTCCACCGACTGGTCGACGGTGCCGCCGAGCTGCCACTGCCAGGCGAGGCCCGGGGTGGGCTGCCAGCGGGCGCCGGTCGGGGCCGGGGCGGTGGTCGCGGGCGGCGGCGTGCCGGGAGCGGTGGTGCCGCTCGGCGTGCCCGGGGCGGTGGTCGCACCGCCGGTGCCGGGAGCGCTCGGGGTGCCCGGGTCGGACGGGGTGCCGGGGGTGCTCGGCGCGGTGGCCGTGGGCTGGCTGCTCGGGCTGCCGTCGGCGGAGTCCTGGTCGTCCTCCGAACCCGAGCTGCTGCACGAGCTGACCAGCAGGGCGGTGGCGGTGGCGAGGGCCAGGGCGGCCGGCAGCAGCCGGGTACGACGGTTCACGGTGGTGGACTCCGGATCGGGTCAGGTCAGTTCGGCGGCGGCGAGGCCGTACGGCAGGGTGCGCCAGGGGTTCTCGCCGGCGCCCGGTACGGCACAGCCGACGCCGGCGCGCCGGGCGGCGATCAGTGCGGCGGCGTCCCGGGCGGCGTCGGCCGGGACGTCGTAGACCAGGTGGCAGAAGCGGGACGCCGCGTGGCGGCCGGTCCACAGCGGCAGCGTCATCCCGCGGTAGGTGTCCCAGTCGCCCTCGAAGGTGACCAGCAGGTCGGCCAGACCGACCTCGGCGTACCCCGGGTCGGGGTGCTCGCCGTGGCCGAACACCACGGTGGCGCAGCCGGCCGCCCGGGCGGCGGTGGCCAGCCGCCGGTAGTGGGCCAGTGCCCCGGGGTGGGTGGCGACCTGGTCGAGGTACACGCCGCTGATGCCGTGCCGCTGGCGGTACGTCAGGACGTCGGCGACGACGGCGGCGTGCGGGCGGCGGCCGTAGTCGGTGTCGGTGTAGCCGAGTAGCGGCAGGCCGGCCGCGCGCAGTTCGTCGGCGGCCTCGGCGAAGACGCTGTCCGGCACCTCGCCGGGACCGTCCGCGAGGTTGAGCACCACGGCGGCGATCCGGGCGGGGTCGGCGGCGGCGACCGCCTGCCAGGCCGCCGGGTCCACCGCGGGGTGGACGTACAGCGGCACCAGCAGGCGGCCGTCGGAGGTGGCCCCGGCGGTCATGCGACCACCGGGGTCCGGGCGGACTCGGCGGTGCTGAGCCACAGGTCGCGCAGGGTGTCGGCGAGGTCCGTCTCCGCGTGCCAGCCGAGTTCCCGGGCGGCGGCCGACACGTCGGCCTGCTGCCAGGAGACCGCGGCCGAGCGCTCGGAGCCCGCCCCGCTCTCGTCGATCCGGCCGGTGAACCCGGCCGCCGCGACCAGGCCGTCGGCGATCGCCCGGACCTGCCGGGCCCGCCCGGAGGCCAGGTTGAGCACCCGGGGCAGCGGGCGGTCGGCGGTCACCGCGAGGCCGACGGCCCGGGCGACGTCCCGGGCGTCGACGAAGTCCCGGTAGGCGGAGAGGTCCCCGACGGTGATCACGCCGTCGGAGCCCTCCGGCGCCACCCGGCGCAGCTCGGCGGCCAGCCGGCCGGGCAGCGAACCCGCCGGGGCACCCGGGCCGACCGGGTTGAACACCCGCAGCACCACCGCGTCCAGCGGCGAGCCGGCCACCGCGAGGGAGCCGGCCAGCTTGGTCGCGCCGTACACGCCGACCGGGCGGGCGTCGGCGTCCTCGGACAGCGAGCTGCCCTCGGCGCAGACGCCGTACTCGCCGGCCGAACCGATGTGCACCAGGCGGGCCTTCGGCGCGCCCAGGGACAGCGCCTCGCAGAGCACCGCCGGGCCGCGGGCGTTCACCTCGGCGAGCTTGACCGCGCTGCCGGCCACCGCGCCGGCGAAGTTGACCACCACGTCGGGGGCCAGTGCGACCAGTTCCTCGCCGAGCGGGCCGGCCTGGGCGGTGCCCAGGTCCAGCCGGAGGTCGTGGGCGGGGCGCCGTCCGGCGGTCAGCACGGTGGCGCCGGGCAGCGACCGCAGGACGGCGGAGGCATGACGGCCGAGGAAGCCGTCGCCGCCGAGCAGCAGGATCCTCACGCGGCCCGTCCGTCGCTCTCGGCGTCCGCCCCGGCGGACTCCCCGACCAGGTCGTCCGCGGCGGCGCGGGGGGTGCGGGCGGCCGGGACCGGCAGCTCCGCGACGCCCGGCACGGCGGCGGCCGACTCGAAGGGCATCAGCACCGGGCGGATGGCGGTGAACTCCGCGTTGGCCCGGTCGTAGTCGTCCGGGCGGCCGATGTCCAGCCAGTAGCCGCCGAAGTCGTACGCGGCCGGCGGGGTCTTCGCGGCCAGCAGGTCGAGCACCAGCTCGTCGAAGCCCAGCGGCAGGCCGGGGGTGTACTTGGCGAGCGCGGCGCGCGAGACGCCGTACACGCCCATCGACACCCGGTAGTCGATGCTGGGCTTCTCCTGGAAGCCGGTGATGGTGCCGGACTCGGTGGTCAGCACACCGAAGTCGATCTTCACCTGGCGGGCGTAGGTGGCGATGGTCAGCGGCGCCCCGGACGCCTCGTGGTGCTTGAGCACCCCGGCGAAGTCCAGGTCGGTGAGGATGTCGCCGTTCATCACCAGGAAGTGCTCGGGCAGGCGGTCCTGCATGGTGAGCAGCGGGCCCATGGTGCCGAGCGGGCTGTCCTCGACGGCGTAGCCCACCCGCAGGCCCCACTGGGAGCCGTTGCCGACGTAGGCGCGGATGATGTGGCCGAGGTGGCCGATGGCCAGGGTGACGGTCTTGAAGCCCGCGGCGGCGAGCTGGCGCATCACGATCTCCAGGATCGCGTGCTGGTCGCCGATCGGGACGAGCGGCTTGGGAAGCGCGGTGGTGTACGGGCGGAGGCGAACGCCCTTACCGCCGGCCAGGATCACTGCGTGCATGGTGTTTCCCCCACGGAAAGGATGTGTAGGTCACGAACCTCGGGTACCAGGACGGGCACGAGCGGTACGGCGGTCAGACGTTGTAGATGTCGGTCTTGTAGCGGGCCAGGTTGGCCGGGTCGCGGAAGAACTCGATGGTCTGCTCCAGGCCCTGCTCCAGGGTGAAGCGCGGCGCCCAGCCGGTCGCCTCGCGCAGCCGGGTCGCGTCCGCGACCAGGCGCATGACCTCGGAGTTGGCCGGACGGATGCGCTGCTCGTCCTCCTTCACCACCAGGTCCACGCCCATCAGCTTGCCGACCAGGGTGACCAGGTCGCCGACCGAGATCTCGCCGCCGGTGCCGGCGTTGAAGGTCCGGCCGACCACGGCCTCGGCGGGCGCGGTGCCCACCGTGCGGAAGGCGTGGGCGGTGTCCTTGACGAACATGAAGTCGCGGGTCGGGCGCAGGTCGCCGAGGGTGATCTCGGTCTGGCCGGCCGCGACCTGGGCGATCACGGTCGGGATGACGGCGCGCATCGACTGGCGCGGGCCGAAGGTGTTGAACGGGCGCAGGGTGACGACCGGGGTCTCGAAGCTGGCGTGGTAGCTGTCGGCCAGCCGGTCCCCGCCGGCCTTGGAGGCGGCGTACGGGGACTGGGTGTTGATCGGGTGGTCCTCGGTGATCGGCACGGTCTGCGCGGTGCCGTAGGTCTCACTGGTGGAGGTGTGCACCAGGCGCGGGATCTCCAGGTGGCGCACCGCCTCCAGCACGTTCAGGGTGCCGGTGACGTTGGTGTCCACGTACGAGTGGGGAGCGCGGTAGGAGTACGGGATCGCGATCAGGGCGGCCAGGTGGTAGACCGCCTCGGTCCCCTTGACCAGGCCGTTGACCGAGCCCGGGTCCCGGACGTCGCCGAGGACGATCTCTACCGAGTCCAGCACCTCCTCGGGCAGCGTCTCCAGCCAGCCGAAGGACGAGAAGGAGTTGTACTGGACCATCGCGCGGACGTGGTGCCCGTCGGCGACCAGGGTCTCGACGAGGTGGGAGCCGATGAAGCCTTCGGCTCCGGTAACCGCGACGCTGCTCATGCGGAATTCGCTTTCTCGATGTACGGGACGGCACGACGGTCTGTGCCGGCCGGCCGGTGGTGCCTCGGCTGAGGCGGACTTGTTCAGCGGTGTTGGGTGGTGCGGCCGAGCGCTGGCCCGGCGATGGCGGTGAGGACGATCGCGGCCGCCCCGCAGCCGATCAGCTGCAGGACGATCGGATCCGCACCGGTCAGCAGCCCGACGCTCTCGGCGGTCGCGGCGGCCAGACAGATGAGGGCGGTGCTCCAGCTGAAGCCGAAGGCGTTCAGCAGCAGCGCCAGCCAGAGCGAGCCGCCCAGGAGCAGCATCGCGCCGAGCTGCGGCACGCCGAGCGACGGGGCGCCCGGCCACAGCACGGTCGCGGCGGCGTCCAGCGCGGCCACGGTGGTGAGGTAGATGAACAGGCAGCCGAGCAGGATCCCGCCGGTGCGGCGGGTGAACTGCCCGGTGGTGTGGCTGGTGCGGAGCGCGGCCACGGCCATCGCCCGGTAGCGGAACAGCAGCCACTCGGCGAGGCCGAGACTGAGCGTCAGCGCGATCATGGCCGGGCCGGTGGGGGTGGCCTTCAGCTCCCGCCCGGCAACGGCGTGCGCGCCGCCGTGGGCGTGCACCGCGTGCGAGGCGGCGTGGACGGCCTGGTGGATGGTCTCGCCGAGGCCGGCGATCAGCGTCAGCGCGCCGCAGGCCAGGCCGAACAGCAGGTGCGGGACCTCCTGGCGGATCGGCAGCGCCGACCGGGTGCCGTCCCGTTCGCCGCCGCGCGCGGCGACCAGCAGCTCGCGGGCGCACAGGGCGACGGCCAGCGTCAGCGAGGCGAGCAGCACCACCGTACGGACCGCCTGCGGCACGTCCACCGCCAGCACGACGCCCGCACCGACCGAGGCCGGCGCCAGCGCCACCAGCAGGAACTTCTCCCGCCCGAGCACCAGCAGCGCGGTGGCCGCGCCCAGGTAGCAGGACTGCCCGGCGGCGAACCACAAGGCGTCGAGCGGGCCGCCGACCACGTACGCCGCCGCCGAGGCCAGCAGCGCGCCGACCGGTGCACCGACAGCCAGGCAGACGGCCGCCTCCCGGCGGCGCAGCCGGCCCAGCCAGCGGTACGCGCGGTGCGCCAGCGCCTGGTTGAAGCCCCAGCTGACCAGGGTGGCGACGGACAGCGCGGCCATGCCCGAGGGCAGGCCGAAACGCAACCGGGCGGTCGCGAAGAGGTTGGCGCCGAGCAGGTAGCCGAGCCCGGGCAGGGCGAACACCAGGCCGCGCACCACGCACCGCCAGGGATCGGCCCGCCAGGGGTTGGCGAACTCGGAGCTCTGGCCGGGGTAGCGGCGCTCGACCTTCTCGAACAGCTCCTCGGCGACGGTGAACGCGTCGGGGCGGCCGTACAGCAGGGCGGCCTGCTCGTCGGAGAGGCCGTCGGACTCCAGGAAGGCCGCGATCTCGTAGGGGTGGACGGCGTCTGCGCAGACGTCGTGCAGCCGCTCGGCGAGTTCGTCCAGCGGGTCGGCGGAGAGGCCGAGCTGTTCCGCGGGCTCGGGCTCGACGGGCGCGGCCGGGCGGCGGCGCTTCAGCGGCAGGGTGCGCAGCTGCATCGTCCGCTCGGCGCCGCCCTCGTCCGGCACGAGCCGGATCGGCCCACTCATGCGCCCACCTCGCTTCGCTCGGCGGCCGCTTCGCGGGACACGCACCTCTCGATGGTTCGCTCGCTCCGCTCGTTCACGCGCCCACCTCGCTTCGCTCGGCGGCCGCTTCGCGGGACACGCACCTCTCGATGGTTCGCTCGCTCCGCTCGTTCACGCGCCCACCTCGCTCGGCTGGGCCGGGACGACGGTCAGCCGCTGGCCCCAGTCGGGGCTGGGCACCTCGTCGGTGACGGCCACCATGCCGCCGGGCATCCAGCGGGAGGTGCCGAGCAGCTCGGTGTAGATGCCCCGGAAGCCGTCGATGTTCTGGCGGAGCGTGAACTGCTCGATGACCCGCAGCCGCGCGCCCTCGCCGAGCCGGGCGCGCCGTTCGGGGTCGCGCAGCAGCTCGATCGCGGCGGCCGCCATCGGCTCGGGCTCGCGCGGGGGGACGACCAGGCCGGTGTCGCCGACGGCCTCGCGCACGCCGCCGACGTCCGTCGAGACGGTCGCGCGGCCGCAGGACATGGCCTCGATCAGGGTGAACGGGAAGCCCTCGCTGATGCTGGAGAGCATCACCACGTTGCCCGCCGCGTACGCGTCGGTGATGTCGGCGACGCGGCCTTCGAAGGCCACCGACTCGGCGACGCCGAGTTCGGCGGCCAGGGCTATGCAGCCGTCCCGGTACGCCTCGCCGCCCTTGGGAGTGCCGCCGAAGAGCCGCAGCCGCGCTTCGGGGATCTCACGCTGGACGATGGCGAAGGCCCGGATCAGCGTCTCCAGGTCCTTGATCGGGTCGACCCGGCCGGCCCAGCTGAGGGTGGGCGTCTCGGGTTCCGGTCCGGCCGGCGGGAAGGCGGCCGGGTCCACGCCGTTGTAGACGGTGCGGATGTGCGCGGACGGCGTGCCGCCGCGCTCCTCCCAGCGCCGGTTGTACCGGTTGCCGGGGGTGACGAGTGCGGCCTGCCGGTAGCTCTCCTCGGCGAGCATCCGGTAGAAGCCGAGCAGCAGCGCCTTGACCGGCCAGCGGTACGGGCCGGTGCGGTAGCCGAGGTAGCGCTCGCGCAGGTAGATGCCGTGCTCGGTGAGCAGAAACGGTACGCCGTACTGCTGGGCGGCGATCAGCCCGGGCAGGGTGGCCAGGCCGCCGCTGGCCGCGTGGGCGACGCCGTCGGTGGGCGGCTCGACCGAGAGCGGCCGCAGGGCGTGCTCCAGCAGGTCGGTGGCGTTCAGCGCGTCGTGCAGGGTGGGGCGGGAGGCGGCGGTGGGCAGGTAGTCGCGGGTCCACACCTGCTGGAGCGTGCGCAGGGCGCGCTCGCTGCGCAGCGCGGGGCTGAGCAGTCCGCGGCGGGCGAGGTCGGCGAAGCCGTACAGCTCGGTGCCGAAGTGGGTGGTGTAGACCGGGTCGAGGATGGAGTGCAGGAAGCGCTCGTACGCGTTGAGGAAGCGGCGCATCTCCTTGCCGCGCGGCGGTCGGGCGTCGGAGGCCGGGCCCCACAGCGGTGCGGTGGTGACCGACCGTACGTTGGCGGGCAGTTCCCAGGTCAGTGGTTCCTGGCCGGTTCCGGTGACGGCGATGACGTCGAAGTCGACGTCCGGCATGCCCTGGACGAGCTGGTCGCACCAGACGCTCACGCCGCCGTGCTGGTGCGGGTACGTCCCCTCGGTGAGCAGGGTGACGCGCATCTCCTGTCCCCCCTCCTGTTCTTGCGTCGGTTGCCCGGCCTGGGTGGCCGGAACGTCAGCCGTGGCGGGGGGGGGGGGGGCCGGCCGGCCGCCCCCCCCCCCCCCGGGGGGGGGGGGTAGCCGGGGCGGGCGGGAGCGGGGTGG
>NZ_JBEPAK010000173.1:0-15130 GCF_040298565.1 Kitasatospora sp. NPDC001539
GTCGACGTGCTCTGGGCGATGCTGCGTGACAAGAGGCTCTTCACCCCCGCTCCGCCAGTCAGGCAGACGGCTTGACACGGTCATTGAGATTCTCCTCGGCTCGCCAAGGGAGGTCGTCCGGACGGCACCCGGACGGCGACCAGGCCGGACGCGTCCGGGGACCGGGCCGGACCCATCCAAGCGTCCGGCCCAGCCCAAGTCGAGGAAGGCCACGGGCCCGTGCGTGTCGAAGCGGCCCGGCCGTGGGCGCCGCCGACCGGCGCACACGTGGGGCGAAGCCCTCACGGTCGTGCGCGGGCCCGTACGGGCGCCTCAGCGGCGCAGTTCCTCCTGAAGGGCTTCCTGGCCCGCCAGGAGGCTCTCCAGGAACTGCCCGTGCTTGGCGAGCGTGCTGCTCTGCGCTTCCAGGGTCCGGGCGTGGGCCCGCAGCACCCGGGTCTGTTCGTTCTGTCCGGAGACCATGACGCCGACGACGTCGGCGAGGCTGGTCATCGACTGGGGCCGCTCGACCCGGTCCCCGTGGCCGCCCTCCGGCGCCCGGGTGCGGACGGGCACGACGGCGCGGTCCTCCGTGCCGTCCCGGTCGGTCCTTGCCCCGGCCGTGTCCGTCGTGCCCGCGTCCGGGCGCTCGGCCGCCGCACTCGTCGCGCGCCCCGTCGCTATCGTGCGCTCTCCCGCCGTCGTACGCCCCGTCGCCGTACGCCCCGTCGCCGCCGCACGGGCCGCCGCGGACTCCTCGCGCAGCCGGTCGACCTCCGCCTCCAGCGCCGTCAGCCGCGCCCGCAGGTCCTCCAGCTCGCCCATCTTCTCCACCGTCCCGAACCCTCCCCGGCCGCCCACGGCCATTGACGTGCGGATTCAGCCTATCCGCAGCCCGCACCACCGGCCGGCGCCCGGCGCCCGGGACGGACGACCGCTCGGCCCGCCGAGGAACAGACGGACAACGCCGCGGTGGTCATCCTGGGGATCGCGCTCGCCTACGCGCTGATGGCGGTCGCGAACACCTTGATCATGGCGATGACCGGGCGGCGGCGGGAGTTCGCGCTGCTCGGGCTGACCGCGCGGTACGCGGCCAGATCGTCCGGGTGGCCGCGGCCGAGTCGGCCGTGGCGGTGGTCGTCGGCACCGTGCTCGCCGCCGTCGCGACCGGGCTGACGGCGGCCACCCAACACGCCTCCCTGGCACAGCTGGTGGCCGCGGCCCCGACGGTGGTCCCGTGGCCGCAGCTCCTGGCGACCATCGCGCTGTGCGCCCTCGTCACCGTGGCCACCGCGTCGGTGGCGACGGGGCGGGCGACTCACCGGAGAGCGGCGGAGGCAGTCGGCGTCCGCGAGTAGCACACTCCGACCGGCCCGCCCCGACCCAGCCGGGTCAGGCCGGGGCGGCGGCACGGGAGCGCCGATCACCGCGGGCACCCGCCGGTCCGGTCCGCCCGGTCGGTGTCGCCTGCCCGGCCGGGCGGACCCGGGCGGCGAACCGGCGTACGGGCCGCCCGCGCCGAGGACGCACCGGGGCCGCGTCAACGATGCGTCAAGATCCGGGTCCGCACGCCTTACCGTCCGGTCGGCCCGGGCGCATACTGTGCTGCGCGCGGCGCGCCCCGGCGACAGGGCCACTCCGGACCCGGCCCGGCCGCACCGCGACGGGGAGAAGGTAGAACAGGCGTGGCAGTACTCGTGATCGTCGTCGTGGTCGCCCTGCTGTGGCTGGTGACCGGCGTGCGGGTGGTGCAGCAGTACGAGCGCGGTGTGGTGTTCCGGCTGGGCCGGGTGCGCGGGTCGGTCCGCGAGCCGGGCATGACGCTGCTGGTGCCGCTGCTCGATCGGATGCGCAAGGTGAACGTCCAGGTCATCACGATGCCGGTGCCCGCCCAGGAGGGCATCACCAAGGACAACGTCTCGGTGAGCGTCGACGCGGTGCTGTACTTCCGCGTGATCGAGCCGATCAAGGCCACCGTGGACGTGCAGAACTACGGCTTCGCCATGCTGCAGGTCGCCCAGACCTCGCTGCGTTCGATCATCGGCAAGAGCGAGCTGGACGACCTGCTCTCCGGCCGGGAGCAGCTGCACCAGGGCCTGGAGGTCATGCTGGAGAGCCCGGCGGCGGGTTGGGGCGTGCACATCGACCGGGTGGAGATCAAGGACGTCAGCCTGCCCGACTCGATGAAGCGCTCGATGGCCCGTCAGGCCGAGGCCGACCGCGAGCGCCGGGCCCGGATCATCACGGCCGACGGTGAGTTCCAGGCGGCTGCCAAGCTGGCCGAGGCGGCGGCGAAGATGGCCGAGACCCCGGCGGCGATGCAGCTGCGCATGCTGCAGACGGTGGTCGAGGTCGCGGCGGAGAAGAACTCGACGCTCGTGCTGCCGTTCCCGGTGGAGCTGCTGCGCTTCTTCGAGGCCTCCACGGCCCGGCTCGCCGAGGGCGCCGCCGTCCCCGCGCCCGCCGCCGCCCCGACCGCGCCGCCGGCGCCCGCCGTCCCGCCGCAGGCGGCCGCCCAGGGCGACTGACGCCCGATCAGCCCCGGTCCCGTCTCACGGACGGACGATCGGCAGCAGCACCTCGTCCACGATCGCTGCCGGGTCGAGGAGTTCGGCGTCGCCGCCGCACATCTTGATCCGGTACAGCATCAACGCCGGCACCACGTCGGTGACCAGCGGGGTGACCGACCCGGGGCGGACCTCGCCCCGGGCGGTGCCCCGGTCGAGCACGTCGGCGATCAGCGCGGTGGTGGGCTCGACCACCCGCTCCAGGACGAGCGCCAGGAAGGCGTGCGCCCGACGGTGGTCGAGCTCGCTCATGATCGCCCGGACGGCGGCGCCGAGTTCGCTGAACATCGCGGTGCGCAGCCCGGTCACCACCTCCAGCAGGTCCCCGCGCAGGCTGCCGGTGTCGGGGGCCGGGCCGGCCGGGGGCAGGCTGGCCCGCAGCGCGTCCATCACCAGGTCCTCCTTGGAGGACCATCGGCGGTAGAGCGCCGCCTTCCCGGTCTGCGCGGCGGCGGCGACGCCCTCCATGGTGAGTCGCGCGTAGCCGTCGGTGGTGAGCTGCTGGAGGGCCGCCTCGTAGATTGCGCTCTCCAGCGCCTCCCCGCGCCGCCGGAGCCGGGCGGCCGTCACCGCCGCTCGCGCGGTGTCGGTTTCAGCGGACATGGCTGCGCACCTTCCGGGGTTCTCTGGTCACCACGCCTGCCTACAATGTTAGTGAACGAACCCGTTCCCTCCCAGCCACCGGGCGCCGCTCGGAGCGGCCCGGGCGCCGCCGCCCGTGTCCCGGACCCGGCCTGAACCCGCGGCCTGAACCCGCGGCCTGAACCCGCGGCCTGAACGCGGGACCTGAACCCGTTCGGGTGACTCCCGGGCACTGCTGCCGTCGCAGCGGCGAACGGTTCCGCTACCAACGGAGGGCACCATCCCCGACGGAGAGGCGGACCCCCACGTGGCCGCACCCACCACCTGCGACCGGAGCGCGACCGGCGACGGTCCCGCCCACGCCTCCAACCCGGCCGGAGCCGACAACCCGGCCACAGCCGCCGACCCCGCCCACCAGGACGGGGCCGCCCTCGGCCGCCAGGGCTCCGGCGGCCTCCGCGCGGGCGCCGCCGACCGCGCCGGGGGCCTGAGCGCCGCCGCGTTCGAGCCCACCGGCGAGGGCGTGCCCGACCACGACCTGCGCAACCACCTGACGGCGTCGGAGGAGAACCTGTGATCGCTCGGATCGCCAAGGCAGCGCTGGCGCTGCTGCTCGCCCTCGGGCTGCTGATCGTCGTCGGCCTCCGCCTGGACGATGACGACGACGACGCGGACTTCCGCGAGTTCGCCGACAGCTGCTGACGGCCGACCGCCGCCGGGGCTGTGTCCGTGCAGCAGGCTCGCGGTGACGGCAGGGAGCGGGCCGAGCGGCCCCGAGCGGAATGGTCGTCATGCGGTGCGGCGGCGCGCCCGGTGCGGCCTGCGATCAGTTCGCGACCGGCGGGTTGGGCCGGGTCAGCCCGCGGTCGTAGGCGAAGATCACGGCCTGCACGCGGTCCCGGGCGCCGATCTTCGAGAGCACCCGGCTGACGTGCGTCTTGACGGTCGACTCGGCCAGCACCAGGCGCTGGGCGATCTCGCTGTTCGTCCAGCCCCGGGCGATGGCCGTCAGGATCTCCCGCTCGCGCTCGGTCAGCGCGTCCAGCCGGGCGTCCTCGGCCGCCGCCGCGCCCGCCGGGCGGACCGGCAGGTGGTGGGCGTAGGCGTCGAGCAGGCGGCGGGTGATGGCGGGGGCCACCACCGCGTCGCCCTCGGCGACCGCGCGGATCCCGGCGAGCAGTTCCTCCGGGCGGGCGTCCTTCAGCAGGAAGCCGCTGGCTCCGGCGCGCAGCGCGGCGTGGGCGTACTCGTCGAGGTCGAAGGTGGTGAGCACGAGGATGCGCGAGCGTCCGCCCGTCGCGACGATCTGCCGGGTGGCCTCGATGCCGTCCATCCCGGGCATCCGGATGTCCATCAGGACGACGTCGGGCCGCAGGCCGGCGGTCAGCCGGACGGCCTCGCCGCCGTGGGCGGCCTCGCCGACCACCTCGGTGTCGGGCTGGCTCTCCAGCAGCATCCGGAAGCCGTAGCGCTGCAGTGGCTGGTCGTCCACGATGAGGACGGTGGTCACGTCGGGCCGCCTGTCGGTTCGGGGGTGAGGTCGAGTACGGCCTCCACGGTCCATCCTGCCCCAGGGCCGGGGCCCGCCGTGACGGTGCCGCGGTACAGGGCCGCGCGTTCGCGCATGCCGGCCAGGCCGTGGCCCTCGCCGGCCGGCCGCACCGGCCCGGGGTCGGCGCCGGGCGGACCGCTGTCCCGCACGCGCACCCGCAGCCGGGCGGTGTCGGCGGTCAGGGTCACGTGCGCGCGGGTCCCGGCGCCGGCGTGCTTGAGGGAGTTGGTGAGCGCCTCCTGCACGATCCGGTAGGCCATCAGCTGGACTCCGCGGTCGAGCTGGTCGACGTCGCCGCCGACGGTGTAGAGCACCTGGGGGCCGGCGGCGCGGATGCGGGCGCACAGCGCGTCGAGGTCGGCGATGCCGGGCTGGGGGTTGAACTCGGCGGCCTGGTCGCCCTGGTCGCGCAGCACGCCGAGCATCCGGCGCAGTTCGCCGAGCGCCTGGCGGCTGGTCTCGCCGATCAGTTGGAGCGCCTCCCGGCCGCGTTCGGGGGACGTCTGGGCGGCGTAGGCGCCGCCGTCGGCGAGGGTGACGATGACGGAGAGGTTGTGGCCGATGATGTCGTGCATCTCCCGGGCCACCCGGGTGCGTTCGGTGGCGGCGGCGAGTCGGCTGCGTTGGTCGCGTTCGATCTCCAGCCGGGCGGCCCGCTCGCGCAGCCCGGCGAGCTGGGCGCGGCGGATGCGCACCGCGATGCCGAGGGCGACGGCCGCCGTGGCGGCGCTGACCAGGAAGAACAGTGCGTCGCCGACCGGCAGCCCGCCGCCGGAGACCTGCACGGCCACCAGGGCCATCGCGCCCACCATCACGGCGCAGGACCAGGCCAGGTGCCGCAGCCGCCCGTGCAGGGCGAGGCTGTAGAGGGCGACCAGCAGGGCGGCGTCGGCGCGCAGGGCGACGCCGAGCGACCACTGCAGCACGAAGACCGCCATGATCGCCGCGAGCGCCTCGGTGGGCCGCCGGCGCCGCCACAGCAAGGGCAGGACCAGACCCGCCTGGAAGGCCAGCATGGCGGGCAGCGGTGGGCGGGCGAAGACGATCCGGTGCTCGTGCGCGGGCTCGTCGCGGCCGGCGAAGGGGAAGAGGTCGGGGAGGCAGAACATCAGGACGACCACCGCGACCACGGCGGCGTCCAGGACCCAGGGGTGGTCGCGGTCCGCCTGCCGCACGCGCTGGCCGATCCCGGCCAGCCGGACGAACAGCGGGTGGCCGGACAGCGCGTCGGCGGCCAAGCCGTCGGGAATGGCTCGGTCCTCACTCACCGGTGTCTTCTCCCTGGTGGTGGTACGGGTGGTGCGGCGCCGGGAGTTCCGACGCCGCACCGGGAGTCTCTCAGGCGTCCGTGCGGACCAGCCGTACGGCGGCGCCGGCGAGGGCGAGCACCGTCCAGCCGAGGAAGACCAGCAGTCCGGCCGTCGGCGAGAGGGTGGTCGTGTCGTGGTGGAGGGCGAACATCGCCTCACCCGCGTGGCTGGGCAGGTAGGGGCTGATGTGGTCCTGCCACGAGCTGGGCAGCAGCGACACCAGCCCGGGGACCAGCATCAGCGAGGCGACCAGCACCGAGATGCCGCCGGCCACCGAGCGTAGCAGCGCACCGAGGGCGACGCCGATCACGCCGACCAGGCCCAGGTAGAGCGCGGCGCCGAGCAGGCCGCGCACCACCCCGGCGTCCGAGAGGGTCATCGCCGCCCGCGTCCCGGAGAGGATGCGGGTGTCGACCAGGAAGGCGACGAACACCCCGACCGTGGCGAGGACCAGCGCGATCAGGCCGTACACCGCGGCCTTGGACCAGAGCACGGGCAGACGGCGCGGCACCGCGGCCAGGGTCGAGCGGATCATGCCGGTCGAGTACTCGCCGGCCGCGACCAGCACGCCGAGGACGCCGAGCGCCAGCTGCGCGAAGTTGGTGCCGAACAGCGACAGGCTGAGGGTGCTCGCGGCGGCGAAGTCCCGGTCCATCGGGCGGCCGGAGGTGATCCGCGACTTGAACTGGGAGGCCGCGATCAGGCCGAAGGCGATCAGGAAGAGCAGCGCCAGCCCGAGGGTGATCCAGGTCGAGCGCAGCGACCACAGCTTGGCCCACTCGGAGCGCAGCACGCGTGCGGCCGTCACCCTGTACGCGGGGCGGGCGGCACGCGGTTCGGCGGACGTGGCGGGCTCGGAGGTCACGATGGTGCTCATGCCGCGCTCCTCGGGGTCTCGGTCTCGGCGTCGTTCTCGGGCGTGCTCGCGGCCTTGCCCTTGGTTCCGGCGGTGGTGGTGCCGTGGTACTCCACGGCGTCCCTGGTCAGGTCCATGAACGCCTCCTCGAGGGAGACCGTCCGCGGGCTGAGCTCGAAGACGGCGATGCCGTGTTCGGCGGCGGTCAGGCCGATCTCGCGGGCGGTACGGCCGCTGACCAGGAGTTCCTCGGAGCCGGAGCGGCCGGTGATCTCCACACCGGGGCCGGCCAGCGCCGAGCGCAGCCGGGCCGGGTCGGCGCTGGCCACCTTGACGACGTCGCCACCGGCCTCCCGGACCAGGTCCTGCACGGTGGTGTCGGCGAGCAGCCGGCCGCGGCCCACGATGATGAGGTGGTCGGCGACCAGTGAGACCTCGCTCATCAGGTGCGAGGAGACGAAGACGGTGCGCCCCTCGGCGGCGAGGGAGGTGAGCAGGTTGCGGATCCACAGGACGCCCTCGGGGTCGAGACCGTTGACCGGCTCGTCCAGCATCACCGTGGCCGGGTCGCCCAGCAGGGCGGCCGCGATGCCGAGCCGCTGGCCCATGCCGAGCGAGAATGCCCCGGCCCGCTTGCGGGCGACGCTCTGCAGGCCGGTCATCTCGATGACCTCCTCCACCCGGCGGCGCGGGATGCCGTGGGTGTGCGCCTGGGCCATCAGGTGGTTGAAGGCCGAACGGCCGGGGTGGATCGACTTGGCCTCCAGCAGCGCGCCGACCTCCTGCAACGGCGCGGCGTGCTCGGCGTAGCGGCGGCCGTTGACCCGCACCGACCCGCTGGTGGGTGCGTCCAGGCCGACGACCATCCGCATGGTGGTGGACTTCCCGGCCCCGTTGGGCCCGAGGAACCCGGTCACCGTTCCCGGTCGGACGGTGAAGTCCAGCCTGTCCACGGCGGTCTTCTCCCCGTACCGCTTCGTCAGCTGGTGCGCCTCGATCATCGCTCGCCCTTACGTCCAGGGGCCGGGCCGTCCCGGCCGCCCACGGTTCCACGCTAGGTGCGGCCCGAGCCGGATCCGTGGCACCGCGGGCTGATCATCGGGCCGTCCGTAGTACCGCGGTACCACGCCGCCCACTCCGGCTCGGCGCGGCTCCCAACCGGGCCGCCGACCTGCCCGGCGACGCTCCACGCCGACACCGGCGGCGGAGCACCGGCGGCGGGGCACCGGCAGCCGCCCCGGCCCGGGAGGCGGCGGGCGCGGGAGACGCCGATACTGGGGCCGCAACCCGAGGCGGCCCCGGCGGCCGGGGACGGCCGTCGACGCGCCGCGGAACCGAGGAGTACGCCGTGACCGGACCAGTTGTCGTCGGCTTCGACGGCTCGCCCGAGAGCCTCGCCGCCACCGAATGGGCCGCCCGCGAGGCACAGCGCCGCGGACTCGGCCTCGAAGTCCTCCACGCGTGGCCCTGGCCGAAGCGCGACGTGGTCGGCAGCGACCAGACCTACCACCGCGCCCTGGCGCAGCTGGCCGAGCGCGAGGGAGCCCTGCGCGCCCTGGCACCGGAGGTGCCGATCGTCTCCTCGCCGGTCTCCGGCGACCCGGTGGAGGCGCTGGAGGCCGCCTCGCGCACGGCGGCCGTGGTGGTGCTCGGCTCACGCGGGCTGGGCACCCTGCGCGGTTACCTGACCGGCTCGGTGAGCCAGGAGGTGCTGCGCCGGGCCGCCTGCCCCGTGGTGCTGGTGCGGGCGCGCGAGAGCGAGCCGGCCGGCGACGTGACGGTCGGCCTCGACCTGACGCACCCGGCGGAGGCGGTCCTGGCCTTCGCCTTCGAGGCCGCCGCGCTCCGCTCCGCGCCGCTGCGGGTCGTCCACGTCTGGAACCCGCCCGCCGGCAGCGAGTACATGGCCTACGGCGCCATCGGCGGGCTGGAGCGCGAGGTCTCCGCCGTCGAGCGGACCGGGCTCGCCGAGGCCCTGGAGCCCTGGCGCGGCCGCCACCCCGAGGTGGAGGTGACGGACGAGCTTGTGCGGGGCAAGGCCGCCGTCGAGCTGGTGGACGCGGCGGCGACGGCCCGGCTGGTGGTCGTCGGCCGCCGTACCCACCACGCGCCGCTGCGCCACCACCACCTCGGCCCGGTGGCGCACGCGGTCGTCCACCACGTCCACTGCCCGGTCGCCGTCGTCCCGTACGGCTGAGCGGGCCGGCACGACCGCCGGGGCGGCCCCACCGCGGACGTCGTGTACGTTCGATGCGATTCCCGAGCCTCCGCCCGGCCGACCCCCGAGGAGCACGTCATGGCCGATGACACCCGCGCCCACCTGCTCGCGACCCTCGACATCGCGGCCTCCGCCCGCGCGCACGGCAACCACCCCTTCGGCGCGCTGCTGACGGACGCCGACGGGAGCGTCCTGCTCACCGCCGAGAACACCGTGCTGACGGACCACGACGTGACCGCCCACGCGGAGACCAACCTGGTCCGGCGGGCCTCCCGCACCCTGGCCCCGGCCCAGCTCGCCAAGGCCACCCTGTACTCCAGCACCGAGCCGTGCGCGATGTGCGCGGGCGCCATCTTCTGGAGCGGCATCCGGCGGGTCGTGTACGCGCTGGCGGCCACCGAACTGAACGTCATCGCGGGGGTGGATCCGGAGGAGCCGGTGCTCCACCTGCCCTGCCGTCAGGTCTTCGCCGCCGGCGGCAGCCCGGTGGAGGTCTCGGGGCCGCACCTGTACGAGGAGGCGGCCGCGGTGCACACGGGGTACTGGGGCTGACGGGTGCGGAGCCCGGACCGGCGCCGCCCGTAGCCGTCCGTCAGACTGTTCCCCGCGCTGCGGGCGGCGGAGCCCGGTCCGCGCGCGGTCGGCAGCACGCGGGGAGGGAAGCGGTGGGTGCGGACCTGATCGGGGCGGTGGCGGCGGCACTCGGCTGCGGCGATTCGGCGGTGGTGGACGTCGGCCCGGGGCACCGGCGGCTGGCCGTACCGGACCGGCAGGGCGGGCGGTTCACCGTCGACGTCCTCGGCGACGGCGGCGGGGCGCACCGGGTGGTCCACCTGCTGCCGGGTGGCGGGCTCAACGTCGCCGCCGACTACTGCACCGCACGGGGCCGGAGCCTCGCGCGCTTCCTCGCGGACCACGGGTACCTGGTCGTCGGCACCACGCCGCGCGAGGACGCGTTGACGCCCGACCTGATCGGCCCGCACTGCGCGGACCGGGGCCTGGACGCCCAGCGGGCCGACCTCCGGCGGGTCGTCGCCGCCGTCGAGTCCGTCACCGGCCTGCCGTACGAGTTGCTCGGCCACTCGGCCGGGGCCGCGCTCGCGCTGGCAACCGCCGTACGGGACGGCGGCGAGCGGCTGCGCCGGGTGCTCGTCCTCGACACCACCGGCCCCTACGACCCGGAGACCGAGCCGGAGCTCGTCGCGAGAGCCTCGGCGCTGACCGACGGGTTCCGGCAGCTGTTGGCTGCGGGCACCTGGACCGTCGACCCCGGGCTGAAGGGCCTGTTCGCCCGCGCGGCCGCCGCCCCGGACGCCCCGAGCGGGGTGCCGCGACCGGTGCCCGGGGCGGCGCAGTTCAGCAACCTCGGCCTGCTGCACTACGCGCTGACCCGCACCCGGGAGCTGCCCGGGGCGGCGAACTGGATCTACCACCGGGGCCACAGCGCCGGTGGGTACGCCTTCGGCGCCACGCCCACCGAGGACCGCTTCGTCCTGGACCACGCACCGCTGCCGGTCTGGACGGCGGCGGTCTCCCGGCTCGGCAGCGGCCTGCAGGCGACCGCCCTGCTCCGCGACCTGGCGGCGCTCTGGGCCGGCCGGGCGGAGGTCCACCGCATCGACTGGTCCGCGATCCGGGCCGATGTCGTCTGGCTGAACGCCGAGCTCGGACGCGGCGACCACGACCTCGGCCCCCGCCTGGTCCGCCGGGGCGGCGCCCGGGTCGACTACCGGGTGGTGCCGGGCTACGGCCACGGCGACGTGGTCTGGTCGGCCACCGCCGAACGCGACGTGTGGCGGTGGCTCCTGCCCGGCCGCTGAACGGCCGGCCGGGCCCCGGTCGGCCCTTCAGGCCTGGGCGAGGGCTTCGCTGAGGCGGTTGGCCGCCTCGACGGCGGCCTGGGCCAGGTGCGGGCCGGGGTGCCGGGTGAGGCGCTCGATCGGGCCGGAGACGGAGACGGCGGCCACCACCCGGTTGGACGGGCCGCGGACGGGCGCGGCGACGGAGGCGACCCCGGGTTCGCGCTCGCCGATGGACTGCGCCCAGCCGCGGCGCCGCACCCCGGCGAGCGCGGTGGCCGTGAAGCGGGCGCCCAGGAGGCCGCGGTGGAGGCGCTCGGGTTCCTCCCAGGCGAGCAGCACCTGGGCGGCGGATCCCGCCTTCATGGACAGCGTGACACCGACCGGGACGGTGTCGCGGAGGCCGGAGAGCCGCTCGGCGGCGGCCACGCAGATGCGGACCTCGCCCTGGCGCCGGTAGAGCTGCGCGCTCTCGCCCGTGACGTCGCGCAGGTGCGTGAGGACCGAGCCGGCGGCGGCCAGCAGCCGGTCCTCACCGGCGGCCGCCGAGAGTTCCGTCAGCCGGGGGCCGAGGACGAACCGGCCCTGCAGGTCCCTGCTGACCAGGCGGTGGTGTTCCAGCGCGACGGCGAGCCGGTGCGCGGTGGGCCGCGCCATACCGGTCGCGGCGACGAGTCCGGCCAGTGTGGTGGGGCCGGACTCCAGGGTGCCGAGGATCGAGGTGACCTTGTCGAGCACGCCGACGCCGCTCGTGTTCTGCATGGGATGGGTACTCCAGTCTCGTACCCGTGAGCGGGGGGCGGATTCGCGCTCACGGGGGCTCCCCGCGGGGAGCGGGGGTGGTCAGCGAGGACGGGCCGGAGAGATCGGCCGAGTGCCTGCGCCGGGCACGAGACGGGTACGCGGAACGGCCGGGGCGGCGGAGAGCGCCCGGGCGAAGGACAGCACAGAGAGCACCGTGTCTCCTCATCTTTCCCGCGCCACGTTGGCGACAGGCCGGAGTTGGCACTGATCCCGGGCGGCGCGGCGCGTACTTCGGACGCCGGGTCGACCGGGGAGTTGCCGGGGCTTCGTAGGGCCGGTCCCTCCACCCCTCTGGATGATTCGCCAGGAACCATACAAGACTCCCCGGCCGGCCCGCCAAACCGGCCCCCCGGCGGAGCCCGGCCGGTCAGCGGCGCTCGGGACGGGGCCGGGCCGGTACGGCGGCCCGCACCCATTCGGGGAGGGATTCCCCCGACGCCCGTCCGTCGCCGACCGTTCCCACCGCTCCGGCTGCTTCAATCTGCGGGACGAGGCCTTCCGGGCTTTCCAACTCTCTTCACTGAATTCGGTTTTAATCATTCGTTATGCGCGGGCCCTTCACTCCGCCCGGCCGAACCGCGAGGCTTCCGACTGTTTCCGCCGGAGCCGCGCGACCGCGCGGCCCGCCGCATGGGGAGGACCCACCATCGTGCCCAACAGGCAACGCCGACGGCTGCTACTGCCCGCCGTGACCCTCACCGCGCTCGGACTGACCACCACCCAGGCCCTCGCCGCGCCGTCCGGGACACCCGGGCCTCGTCCGCACCAGGCCCAGCACCAGGCCGAGATCGGGGCGAAGCACGCGAAGAAGGTCCAGGGCGGCACGGGCTCCACCGCCGGTCCCGCCTTCAGCGCCAGGGCGGACGCCCCCGGCGAGGACGAAGGCGACGAGGCGGAGAACTCCGCCGAGGGCACCGCCCAGTACACCGAGGCCCGCACCGCCCCCGGGGTGGTCGCGCCCGGCGCGTACGGCGCCGCCTGGGCCCAGCTGCAGTCCATGCCGCACACCGGCGGCAGCTGGGACCACGTCACCGGCAAGCCGTACAACTCCGACGACCCGCGCTACCGCGACGTCAACTCCAACTCCAGCGGCGGCTCCGGGTTCGTGACCGGCCGGATCACCGGCATCGCGGCCGACGACGACGGCTACGTCTACGCGGGCGGCGCCAACGGGGGCGTGTTCCGCTCCCGCACCGGCGGCGGGCAGTGGCAGTCCATCTCGGACAAGCTGCCGTCCCTCTCCACCGGCACGCTGAACCTCGACGGCGGTGGCCGGCTCTGGTACGCGACCGGTGAGTCCAACACCGGCGCGACCTCGTACGTCGGCACCGGCGTGTACGTGCTCGGCGACCCGAAGCACGGCGAGTTCCAGCCCGGCATGCGGGTGGGCGGCGCGGAGCTGGAGTCGACGATCATCCACGCGCTGCGCTTCGGCGGCGGCAAGGTGTGGGCGGCCACCAGCCGGGGCGTGTGGAGCCACTCCACCACGGACCTGTCCGGCCCGTGGACGCTGGAGTTCGCACCCAACCCGGACTACCTGCCGGGCGGTTCGAAGGCGGGCGACCCGGCCGCGCCGTACAAGAACATCGCCAACGACATCGCGATCGACCCGAAGGACCCGACCAAGGTGGTCCTGGCGGTCGGCTGGCGCGGCGGCGACACCTACAACGGCTTCTACGCCAAGGCCTCCGACGGCACCTGGCAGCGGGTCGGCTCGCTCGGCGACCTGCCGACCGACGCCGCGAACGTGGGCAACGTGACCTTCGCCGCCTCCGCCGACGGTTCCCGGTACTACGCGATCGACCAGTCCCCGGCGGTCATGGCGAGCGACCCGGACACCGGCCTGAAGGGCATCTACGTCTCCAAATCGGGCTCGCCGTTCGGCCCGTGGACCCAGATCGCGGACAAGGACAAGCTGAAGAACTCCGGCTCCGCACTGCAGGACGCCGGCTACCAACCGGGCATCCAGGCCTGGTACAACCAGTTCCTCCAGGTCGACCCGGCCAACCCGGACCACCTCTACGCCGGCCTGGAGGAGGTCCTGGAGACGAAGGACGGCGGCTCCAGCTGGACCGTCCCGGGCCCGTACTGGAACTTCGGCTTCCCCTGCTGGAGCATCGACCCGGCCAAGCAGACCGGTGACTGCTCCGAGACCACCCACTCCGACCAGCACGCCATCGCCGTGGGGTCGTACCGGGGCAGGACCAGCGTGTACGTCGGCAACGACGGCGGGATCTACAGCCGTCCGATCAACGGCGCGGCCGACGCCTCCGGCCATGCCACCGACTGGAAGTCCCTGGCCGACGGCACCATGGACACCCTCCAGTACTACTCGGTGGGCGTCGGCAAGGACCCCGCGGACCGCTCCGGCCGGGGCGTCATCGTCAGCGGCGGCCTCCAGGACAACGGCGAGTCCATCCTGCGCGCCCACGACAAGGTGATGGGCTCCGACTTCGGCGGCGACGGCGCCGACACCCTGGTCGACCCGAACAACGGCTGCAACATCGCCGAGGAGTACGTCTACCTCGACATGTGGGTCACCCAGAACTGCGCCGTCAACGACGGCTCCTGGAGGAGCGACCCGAGCAAGGCCACCTCCTACGAGGTCGCCCCGCCCGACAAGGACACCAGCGCCGCGCGCTTCATCGCCCCGATCACCAGCGACCCGAAGGACGTCAACACCTGGATCGCCGGCGGCCGGCACGTCTGGGTCCAGCACAAGGGCTACGCCATCCGCAGCGGCAGCGAGTGGACCTCCGCCTACGACCTCGGCGCCGGCCACGTCGCCACCGCCGTCGCCACCGTCAACGGCACCGTGTACGCGGGCTGGTGCGGCCCCTGCAACAACCAGGGCTTCAGCCGCGGCATCGCCGTCGGCAACACGGACGGCACCGGCTGGCACCAGCTCAACCTGCCCGTCGACGGCACCCTGCCCAACCGCTACGTCTCCTCCTTCGCCGTCGACGAGAACGACGCCCGGCACGTCTTCGTCGCCTTCAACGGCTTCTCCCGCACCTGGACGGAAGGCCCCGGCGCCGGCAACGGCCACCTCTTCGAGACCCACGACGGCGGCGCCACCTGGACCGACGTCTCGGCCAACCTGCCGGACGTCCCCGCCACCTCCGTCAAGATCCTCCCCAACGGCGGCATCGCCCTCGGCACCGACCTCGCCGCCTTCTACCGCGCCCCCGGCACCACCGACTGGCGCGTCCTCGGCCGCAACCTGCCCACCACCGCGGTGCAGCAGCTCAAGATCGGCCCGGACGGCAGGCTCTACGCCGCCACCTTCGGCCGCGGCATCTGGTCCTTCAACCTGCACAGCCTGGGCCGCGGCCGCTACGACGAGACCGACGACTGATCCCCGTCCCTCCCGGCTCGCCTCCCACCGGTGCCCCGCCCCCAGCTCAAGATCGTGGCGGGCCCCCGCCGACCAGCGCCCCGTAGGTAGGGGGCCGCCGGACAC
>NZ_JBEPAK010000174.1:0-15052 GCF_040298565.1 Kitasatospora sp. NPDC001539
CCCGGCCCCCCGCGGCGACTCCGGAAGTGTCCGGCCACCCCCCCCCCACATGCAAATCCCCCCCGCCCGGGCTCCCGGGCGGAGGCGATGCCGGTGCGATCGACCGCGTCAGCGGACCTCGGTGATCTCCGGGCCGCGCGCGAACGGGTCGAGCGCGGTGCCGCCGAAGCGGTTGTCGCTCTCGCCGGCGGCGGCAGCAGCCCCGCCACCGTCGGCGACCATCTGGGCGTCCTCGGGGAGCTTCAGCACGATCGGGTCGCGGGGCGCCATCGGGCTCTCACCGCGCACGACGACGGTCTGGCGGAAGACCTGCTCCAGGATCCCTGCCATCTCGGGCTGCACGGCGGCCTGGCCCGAGATCACCCCGCGCAGGAACCAGCGCGGGCCGTCGCAGCCGACGAAGCGCACCAGCTGCACGCCCTGGGTGCCGTCCGGGAGCTGCACCGGGACCTGGGCGCGGAGGTGCCAGCCGAGCGGGCCCTCCTCCTCGTCCACGATGCCGCCCTGGGAAGTGATGCCGTTGGCGATCTCCTCCCGGACCTCCCCCCAGATGCCCTCCGACTTCGGGGCCGCGAAGGCCTGGAGCTGGATGGCGCTGTTGCCGAGGACGAGGGTGGCGGCGACGATCGCGTCACCGGCGACCTCGACGCGCAGCTCCATCCCCTCGACGCCGGGGACCAGCAGGCCTCCGAGGTCGACCCGTCCCTCCTCGGGGTTCTCGAGCTCCGAGTGGTCCCACGGACCGTCCGGCCGCGGGGCCGGCGGCAGGCCGACCCTGTCGGCCGGGTCCAGCTCGGTCACGTTCTCGCTCTCGGCGGAACCTTCGACGTCATCGGCCGTCTCGTCGGCGCTGATGGCGTCGTCGGCGAGCTGCTCGACAGCGTCCTCGCTCTTCTGGCGACGACGGAACACGGTCACTGTCCTTCCCGGTCCAAGACCGATGCGAATACCTGCTCGGCTTCCTGCGAGGCCGCGGGAATGCTAGACCGCGGCGTGGCCACCGGTCGACCCGAACCCGCCCTCGGCACGTGCCGACCCAGGCAGCTCGGCCACCTCGTGGAAGCGGGCCTTCTCGACCTGCTGGATCACCAGCTGGGCGATCCGGTCCCCTCGGCGGAAGCTGACCCCCTCGCGCGGGTCCAGATTGACGACGATCACCTTGATCTCTCCACGGTACCCGGCATCGACCGTCCCCGGGGCGTTCACGAGGGCAACTCCGCAACGAGCTGCGAGCCCGGAGCGGGGGTGGACGAAGGCCGCGTAGCCGTCCGGGAGTGCGATGGCGATGCCGGTGGGGAGCACCGCCCGCTCGCCCGGGGCCAGCTCGGCGTCGACGGCCGTGCGCAGGTCGGCACCGGCGTCCCCGGGCTGCGCGTACGAGGGCAGCGGCAGCTCGGGGTCGATGCGCCTGATCAGGACGTCCAGCGGCGGGCGGGGGGTCTCGCTCAAGGGTTCACCTCAAAGGCTCGTGCGCGCTTCATCAGATCCGGGTCGTCGAGGACCTTCTCGATGTCCTCGGGACGACCGTGCGTGGTGAAGTGTTCCAGCTTCACCTGGATGAAGAGCGCCTGAGCCCGGACGGCGACCGGTCCGTCCGGGCCGCCGATCCGCGCCTCGGCGGCGCTGTAGATCTTGCGGCCGTGCACGCCGGTGATCCAGGCGCGCAGGTGCAGCGGCGAGTCGACGGGCACCGGGCGGAGGAAGTCGGTCTCCAGCCGGCCGGTCACCGCGGGAGCGTGCAGCAGCCAGTTGAGCGTGCCGAGGGTCTCGTCCATCGCGGTCGTCAGCACGCCGCCGTGGGCCAGCCCGGGGCCGCCCTGGTGGACGTCCCGGACGGTGAACTCGGCGGTGACGTCGAGCCCTTCGCCCGCGATCGCGTCGATCCGCAGACCGCCGGGGTGCTGCGGGCCGCAGCCGAAGCAGTGCTCGTAGTGGGAGCCGAGCCGGGTGCCGGGGGCCGGTGCCTCGGGAGCGCGCGCCGGCAGCACGGCGTCGGGCGGCGGAGTCGTCGGCGTGGTCGGCGTGGGCGGAGTCGGCGTGGGCGGAGTCGGCGTGGGCGGGGCGGTCGGCGGCAGAGCCGGCGCCGGCCGGTCGGTGGGGGTGCTGGGGGGCGTCGTACCGGTCACGCCGACCCAGCCTACTCAGGGGTAGCAAGGCGCCCGCCGGGGGTGGCGTCCCGCTCCGGGCGTCAGGGCGCCCACAATGGAGGGCATGTACGACGAACGCCTCACGGTGCCGCGCTCCTGGTGGTTGCTCCCGGTCGCAGTCGGGTTCACCCTCGCGCTGATCCTGATCCGGGTCAGCGGCACGGCCGCGCTGATCGGCCTGGTGATCGGCATCGCCGCCGGCGCGGTCGCGATCAGCAGCTACGGCTCGGCCCGGATCCGCGTGGTCCAGGGCTCGCTGGTGGCGGGCCCGGCCCGGATCCCGGTGGAAGCGCTGGGCACCGCGTACGCGCTGAGCCCCGCCGAGGCCACCGCCTGGCGCGGCCCGAAGGCCGACCCGCGCGCCTTCATGCTGCTGCGCAGCTACGTGCCGACCGCGCTGCGGGTCGAGGTCGACGACCCGGCCGACCCGACGCCCTACCTCTATCTGTCGACCCGCTCGCCGATGAAGCTGGCCGACGCGCTGGAGCAGGCCCGGCGCGGCGCCCGCACGTAGCCGGCCCGCCCGGGCGCGACCGGGCCGGGGCCGGGAAACGTGACCGGGCCGAGAAAACCGAGAGGGACGGTTCCGCTGACGCGGGACCGTCCCTACGACTTTGCCCTGGTCGACGCCCTGCCTGCCGGTGCTGTACCGGCCGGGGCCTCGGGTGCCCGTGCGCCGCCGAACGACTCCGTCCTCCCGGACCCGTCCAGGTGGACGGGTCGCGGACCTGCCGTCCGGCCCCGCTGCCCGGGGCCGGAAGGGGCGTTGTGCCGGTCCCGCGGTAGCCGCGGGTACCGGGCGCTGTCCGCTACGGCGCTCAGGCGCCGCAGTCCCGGCAGATCGGGTTGCCGTTCTTCTCGCTGTACAGCTGGCTGCGGTGGTGGACCAGGAAGCAGCTCATGCAGGTGAACTCGTCGGCCTGCTTCGGCAGCACGCGGACGGCCAGTTCCTCGCCCGAGAGGTCGGCACCGGGGAGCTCCATGCCCTCCGCAGCCTCGAACTCGTCGACGTCGACCGAGCTGCCGCCCTTGTCGTTCCGGCGGGCCTTGAGTTCCTCGATGCTGTCTTCGTTGAGCTCGTCGTCGGTCTTGCGTGGGGTGTCGTAGTCGGTTGCCATTTTTCGCTCTCCCCCTCCGGGTTTGTGCGGTGTGTGCGGTATCTCCAGCGCACGTAACGCATGGGAGGTCGGTCTTGTGCCCGACCCGAGGCGGAGATTTTGCCTTACTTCAAGCCCTGTTACTCAATCGACACTCAGCCAGGGCTCCGTTGGGGTGATCCCGCAGGGCGCGGGAGGCCTCACGCTGGGCCATCTCGGACCCATCGCGCGCCCTCCCGGCCCACCACGCTCCGTGAGCGAAGGCCGTACCGGCGTCCGCCGATTCCCTTGCCCACCAGGGACACCGGCCAATCCTGCGGTGCGTCGGCAGGCCGGATTCCGGTCACGGAACGCGACCGACACTCCTGGCGGGGTGATCACTCTCCGGCGTTGCCCGACACCGTGGAGCGACACGGTGTGAGCTTGGTCACGTTCAGAACTTTCCTGGGCAAAACACGGAAAATCCACCCACTCCGACCTCCCGGCAACGGACTCCCGGGCGTCCTAGCCGGCGCTGCGGTTGGCCTCCCGGCGCGCCAGGATCGCCGCCTGGCGCTCCTCGAACTTGCGCGCCTGGGCGTCCAGCCCGTCCAGGAACACGCCCAGCTCGTTCTGGGCCATCGCGCCCTCCGGCCCGAGGCCGTCGATGTCCATCACGCGCAGCTTGCGCAGCACCGGCTGCAGCACGTCGTCGTGGTGGATGCGCAGGTTGTACACCCCGCCGAGGGCGATCTGGGCGGCGGCGCGCTCGAAGCCGGGGATGCCGTGGCCGGGCATGCGGAAGTTGGTGACGACGTCGGCGATGGCCCGCATGGCCTGGTCGGGGGCGATCTCCAGGGCGGCCTTCAGCAGGTTCCGGTAGAAGACCATGTGCAGGTTCTCGTCGTTGGCGATCTTCGCCAGCAGCTGCTCGCACAGCGGGTCCCCGGCGTAGCGGCCGGTGTTGCGGTGCGCGATGCGGGTGGCCAGCTCCTGGAAGGCCACGTAGGCGACGGAGTGCAGCATGCTGTGCGCGTTGTCCGACTCGAAGCCCTCGGACATGTGGTTCATCCGGGCCCGCTCCAGTTCCACCGGGTCCACGGCCCGGGTGGCGAGCAGGAAGTCGCGGATGGCTATGCCGTGCCGGCCCTCCTCGGCCGTCCAGCGGTGCACCCAGGTGCCCCAGGCGCCCTCGCGGCCGAACATGGTCGCGATCTCGTGGTGGTAGCTGGGGAGGTTGTCCTCGGTCAGCAGGTTCACCACCAGCGACACCCGGCCGAGCGGGGTCACCTTGGACTGCTCGAGGCTCCAGGCCTCGCCGCCCAGCACGCCGTCGAAGTCCCGGCCCTGGCTCCACGGGACGAACTCGTGGGGCATCCACTCCTTGGCCACTCCCAGATGGCGGTTGAGCTCCTTCTCCACGACCTCCTCGAGGGCCAGGATCAGCCGCGTGTCGGTCCAGCCGCTCGATCCGAGCGAGGTGCTGCTCTGCGCAGGGGCGATGGTCACGGTCTTGCTCCTGGGGGACGGGCACGCGCGGGACGGGCGCGTAGGGCGGGCAGACGTCGTACGGGGCCGTCGGCAGGCACACCGGCGGGCCACACTTACGGTTGCGTAGGTTACGACACCGTAAGTTGCCCGGGCCGGAAAAGACAAGCCGCCCCCGCCAGGCCTTATGTCGTCTTGACGGGCCTGACGGGGGCGGCGGGAAGGGTCGCCCACGGAACGCGGCGCCCCGGACGCCCGGCACGGGCGTCACGGCGCTGCGCGGGGGCGCTACGGCGCGGGGATGCGTACCCGCATGGTGAGGCCGCCCCCGGCGCGCGGGGTGGCCTCCACGGTGCCGCCGTGGGCCCGCACCACGGAGCGGACGATGGACAGCCCCAGTCCGACCCCCTTGTCGCTGCGGGTGCGGTCCGCGCCCTTGATCCGGCGGAACGGCTCGAAGATGTGCTCCAGCTCGTAGCCGGGCACCACCGGGCCGGTGTTGGAGACCACCAGCTCGCCGCCGCCCGGCACCGCGGCGGTGGACAGCTCGACCCAGCCGCCCGGGGTGTTGTAGCGGACGGCGTTCTGCAGCAGGTTGAGCGCGAGCCGTTCCAGCAGCACGCCGTTGCCCGCGACCACCGCCGGGTCGAGCTTCGAGCGCAGTTCCACCTCGCGCTTGTCGGCCTCGCCCCTGGTCTGCTCAAGGGCCCGGGTGGCCACCTCGGACAGCTCGACCGGACGGCGGTCGGTCAGCTCGTTCTCGCTGCGGGCGAGCAGCAACAGGCCCTCGACCAGTTGCTCGCTGCGCTCGTTGGTGGCCAGCAGGGTCCTGCCGAGCTGCTGGAGGTCGGGCGAGGCGGCCGGGTCGGAGAGCTGGACCTCCAGCAGGGTCCGGTTGATCGCCAGCGGGGTGCGCAGCTCGTGCGAGGCGTTGGCGACGAAGCGGCGCTGGGAGTCGAAGGAGCGGTCCAGCCGGTCCAGCATGTCGTCGAAGGTGTCGGCGAGCTCCTTGAGCTCGTCGTCCGGCCCGTCCAGCTCGATCCGGCGGTGCAGGTCGGAGGAGGCGACGTCGCGGGCGGTGCGGGTGATCCGGCCGAGCGGGCGCAGCACCCGGCCGGCCATCGCGTAGCCGGCCGCGAAGGCGATCACGGCGAGGCAGACCAGCACCGTGAGCAGCTTGCGCAGCAGGGTGTTGAGCGCCGCGGCGGCCTGGATGGACTTGTTGTCGTTCAGCCACTGGTCGAGGGCGGACTGGCTGGTGATGGTGAAGCCGTCCGGCGTCTTGACCTGGATGCCCTGGCCGTTGAGCACCAGGTGCGGCTGGCCGACCTCCTGGAGCGCCTGCTGGACGAAGAAGTACATCACCAGCAGCAGGACCACGCCGGCCATCAGGAACATGCCGCCGTAGAGCAGGGTGAGCCGCATCCGGATGGTCGGACGGAACGGCAGCCAGGCCAGCAGGCCGTCCCCGGGGACGTAGGTCTCCTGCTGGTTCGGGCGGCCCTGGCGCGGTGGGTGCACGGGCTTGGGCGGTACGGCACGCGGGCCGCCGGCGGGCGCGCCGGAGGGCCCGCCGGCCGGGGGCGGGGTGGTCATGGTGGTCCTCTCGGGGCGTCCGCCTCGGGCGGGCGCGGGTATGCGGGGAGTTCTCGGGGGCGGACTCCCCGGGGGTCAGATCCGGTAGCCGGAGCCGGGCACCGTGACGATCACCGGCGGATCGCCGAGCTTGCGGCGCAGCGTCATCACGGTGACGCGCACGACGTTGGTGAACGGGTCGGTGTGCTCGTCCCAGGCCTTCTCCAGCAGCTGCTCGGCGGAGACCACGGCGCCGCCGGCCCGCATCAGCACCTCCAGGACGGCGAACTCCTTGGGCGCGAGCTGGACGGTGCGTCCGTCGCGGATCACCTCGCGGCGGCCGGGGTCGAGCGAGATCCCGGCCCGCTCGAGCACCGGGGGCAGCGGGATGGTGGCGCGGCGGCCCAGGGCCCGTACGCGGGCGACGAGTTCGCTGAAGGCGAACGGCTTCGGGAGGTAGTCGTCCGCGCCGATCTCCAGGCCCTCGACCCGGTCGCTGATGTCGCCGGAGGCGGTCAGCATGATCACCCGGGTGGCCAGGCCCTGCTCGACCACCTTGCGGCACACGTCGTCGCCGTGCACCAGCGGCAGGTCGCGGTCCAGGACGACCACGTCGTAGTCGTTGACCGCGATGCGCTGGAGCGCGGCCTCCCCGTCGTACACCACGTCGACGGCCATCGCCTCGCGGCGCAGGCCGGTCGCGACGGCCTCGGCAAGCAGCTGCTCGTCCTCGACGACGAGAACCCGCACGGTCGTAGTCCCTTCTCCAGGCCGGCCCCGGAAGCGGACGCACGGCTCCGACGGTGCCTCCATCCTGCCTGGTCCTGCGGTAAAGCAGCGATAAGCTGCGGTGGGGCAGCGGCCGTGACCCCGCAGGCCCCGGGCGATCCGGCGGGTGCCCACCCCGGTGCCGCGGCGGCGGTGACGACGGTTCGTGCCGGGAACGCTCCGTTTGGACTGTGACAGCGGCAGATTTCTTCCGGTCCGAGGTTTCCCCGGTCTCTCGGCGGGGAGGACAGCTGCACACCCGCGATCTGGCCGATGGCCGATCGCACCCACCCGCCGTGCGTTCATCCGCGCCGGCCCTGGGGCTGGGACGTCACCGGGAGCGGCCGCAGGCCGTCTCCGCGCCCGACCGGAGATCCACCACCTGCCGGCCCGGACGCTTTCGCTGGCCGGACCTCCTCGGGGCGGAGAACGTACGACCGTGCACGTCCGACACAGTAAGGGGGCCCGTATGGACGCCTTCAAGGCCGGAATCCTGCAGCGCATAGCCAACGCCGAGCAGGATCTGCACCGCGCGATCGAGGCCGGGGACGAATTCCTCGCCGAGGTGGAGCAGTCCGAGCTGGACGACCTGCGTCGTCTGGCCGCCGAGCACGGGGTCGACACCGTGCTGGACCGGCACCGCACCGCCGCCTGACCCTTCGCCGGTCCTCCGGCACCTGCGGCCCTGCGGGGGCCGTGCGAGATCCCAAGCCCTGGCGCCCCCGTGTGCCAGGGCTCTTCGCATGTCCGGAGACGGCTCCGAGCCCGGGCGGGGGGCTCCGGCGGGCGGCCGGTCAGTCCGCCCAGGCGCGCAGCGCGGCCAGGCGCTCCTGGAGCGGCTCGTAGACGCCGGGCGCGGCGGCCACGGTCAGCTCGCGGTCCGGGCCCTGTCCGGGGCGGCCGCCGACCAGGGCACCGGCCTCGCCGGCGATCAGGCAGCCGGCCGCGCGGTCCCAGGGGGCCAGTCCGCGCTCGTAGTAGCCGTCCAGCCGCCCGGCGGCCACGTCGCACAGGTCCACCGCGGCCGCTCCGGCCCGGCGGACGTCCCGCACCTCGGGCATCAGGGCGAGCAGCACCTCGGCCTGCCGCACCCGCACCGACTGGACGTAGCTGAAGCCGGTGCCGATCAGGGCCTGGCCCCAGGGCGGGCCCGGGCGGGTGGAGAGGGGGCGGCCGTCCAGCCACGCGCCGCGGCCGAGGACGGCGTGGAACAGCTCCCCGCGCGCCGGGGCGAAGACGACTCCGACGACGGCCCGGCCGTCCAGCTCGGCCGCCACGCTGACGGCCCAGGAGGGCAGCCCGTACAGGTAGTTGACGGTGCCGTCGAGCGGGTCGACCACCCAGCGCACGCCGCTGGTGCCGGGCCGCTCGGCGCCCTCCTCCCCGAGGTAGCCGTCCTCGGGGCGGCGGTCCGCGATCAGCTCCAGGACGAGCTTCTCGGAGGCGAGGTCCATCTCGGTCACCACGTCGACCGGGCTGCTCTTGGTGCCGGCCACCCCGAGGTCGGCGGGGCGGCCGTCGCGCAGCAGGGCGCCGGCCTGCCGGGCCGCGTCCAGGGCGACGTCCAGCAGGTCGTCGAGGAGCCGGTCGTCGGGCAGGGCGGGGGTGGGCACGGGATTCTCCTCCGGAGGGGGTCAGCGCTCGGCGGCGGCCGGGCGGGGGGCGCGCGGGTTGGGGCAGCAGGCCACCGCGCACACGTCGTGGCTGGGGCCGAGGGCGCCGAGGGCGCAGCGGGTCACGGGCTCGCCGCGTTCGGCGGCGGCCCGCTCCAGGACCAGCTCGCGCACGGCGGCGGTGAACCGCGGGTCGGTGCCGACGGTGGCGGCGCGGGCCACCGGCAGGCCGAGTTCGGCGGCCTTGGCGACGGCCTCGGTGTCGAGGTCGTACTTGACCTCCATGTGGTCGGAGACGAAGCCGATCGGCACCATCACCACGGCCGGCGCGCCGTCGGCGTGCTGGGCCTCCAGGTGGTCGCAGATGTCGGGTTCGAGCCACGGGATGTGCGGGGCGCCGCTGCGGCTCTGGAACACCAGCCGCCACGGCCGGTCGGCCACGCCGGTGCGGTCGGCGACGGCCTCGGCGATCAGCCGGGCCACGTCGAGGTGCTGGGCGACGTAGGCGCCGCCGGGGGTGCCGCGGGCCGGGTCGTCCGGGGCCCCGGAGGTCTCGGCCATCGCGTCCGGGATGGAGTGGGTGGTGAACGCCAGCCGGGCACCGGGGCGGACGGCCTCGGGCAGTTGCTCCAGGGCGCTCAGGGTGGCGTCGATCATCGGCTCGACGAAGCCCGGGTGGTTGTAGAAGTGCCGGAGCTTGTCGACGGTCAGTGCCGGGCGGCCCTCCTCGGCGAGGGCGGCGAGCGCGTCGGCCAGGTTCTCCCGGTACTGGCGGCAGCCCGAGTAGCCGGCGTAGGCGCTGGTGGCGAGGACGGCGATCCGGCGGTGGCCGTCGTCGGCCATCTCCCGCAGCGCGTCGACCAGGTAGGGCGCCCAGTTCCGGTTGCCCCAGTAGACCGGCAGGTCCAGCCCGTGCTCGGCGAAGTCCTTGCGCAGGGCGGCGAGCAGCTCGCGGTTCTGCCCGTTGATCGGGCTGACGCCGCCGAACATGAAGTAGTGCCGGCCCACCTCCTTCAGGCGTTCCCTGGGGATGCCGCGGCCGCGGGTGACGTTCTCCAGGAACGGGACGACGTCCTCGGGGGCCTCGGGCCCGCCGAAGGAGAGCAGCAGCAGGGCGTCGTACGGGGCGGCGCCGGAGGACGAGGGTTTGCGCGCGTCGGACATGGCACCGATCCTGCCACTGAGGGGCGGGCGCCCGGCGCCGGGGCCGCGCAGGTGTCCGGAAAATACCGTTTGCCAACGTACGTAAGCTGTGTGTGCCCGAATTGTTCCTTACCCCTTCTGTCCGGAGCTCCCGTGCTGTCCAGCTACCGCCGAATATTCGCCTCCCCCGGCACCCTGGCGTTCTCCTCCGCCGGGTTCATCGCCCGGCTGCCGATCTCGATGACCGGCATCGGCATCGTGACGATGCTCTCCGAGCAGCGGGGGTCGTTCGGGGTCGCGGGCGCGGTCTCGGCGACACTGGCGATCGCCGCCGGGGCGCTCGGACCGGCGGTCTCCTGGCTGGTCGACCGCTACGGGCAGCGCCGCATCGCCCTCCCCTCCGCCGCGCTCGCGGTCGCCGCCGCCGTCGGACTCCTGCTCTGCGCCCACTTCGGCGCACCCTCCTGGACGCTGTTCCTGTTCGCCGTCGGCATGGGCGTGATGCCCAGCGCCGGCGCCATGGTCCGCGCCCGCTGGGCACACCTCTACCGCGACGACGCCGCCAGGCTGCACACCGCGTACTCCTTCGAGGCGGTGGTCGACGAGTTCTGCTTCATGGTCGGGCCGATCCTCGCCGTCGTCCTCGCCACCAACGTCCTCCCCGAGTCCGGGGTGCTCGCCGCCGTCATCGCCCTGGCGGTGGGCATCCTCCTGTTCACCGCCCAGCGCCGCACCGAACCGCCGGTCCACCCGGCCGCGACCCGCGGCGGCGGCAGCGCCATCGTCAACGGCGGCCTGGTCGTCCTGGTGCTCACGTTCATCGCCACCGGCGCGATCTTCGGCTCCGTCGAGATCGTCACCGTCGCCTTCTCCAAGGCCCAGGGCCACGAGGGGCTGGCCGGCACCGTGCTCGCCGTCTGGGCGCTCGGCTCCGGCCTGGCCGGCATGGTCTACGGCGCGCTCAAGCCCAAGGGCGCGCTGTCCACCCGGTTCTTCGTCGGCGTGACGCTGATGGCGCTGAGCATGATCCCCGTCCTGCTCGTCGCCTCGACCGTGCACGGCCTCGGCGGGCTGCTCGCCGCCGGTGCCGCCCTGCTCCTCGCCGGCCTCGCCATCTCCCCCACGCTGATCTCCGCGATGGCCCTCGTCGAGCGGCTCGTCCCGGCCGCCCAGCTCACCGAGGGCATGGCCTGGACCACGACCGGGCTGGCGATCGGCGTCGCCTTCGGCTCCTCCGCCGGCGGCTGGGTGGTCGACGCCTCCGGCGCCGCCGCGGGCTACTGGGTGCCGCTGACCGCCGGTGTGCTCGGCGTGGTGACCGCGCTCGCGGGCCTCGGCCGGCTGCGGGCCGGACTCGCCGCCGAGGAGGCCGCCGAAGCGGCCGGACGACCCGTAGACGTCGAACGGTGAACTGACTACTCTCGCCCTACCCGCGGCCCTACCCGCGGGTAGGGCCTGCCTCCGGGTTCCGCCGGGCGGGCCGCCCCGGACCGCGCCGACCCGTTCGGCCACGGAGCAGGAGGCAGCGCCATGCCCCAGGCCAGCACCGCGACCCGCACCCGGTGGACCAACTGGGCCGGGAACCAAAGCGCCCTCCCGGCCCGGACCGCCACGCCCGGCACCGCGGAGGAACTGGCCAAGGAGATCCTGCGCGCCGCCGAGCAGGGCCGCACCGTCAAGGCCGTCGGCTCCGGCCACTCCTTCACCGCGATCGCCTCGGCCGGCGACGGCCTGCTCGTCCGCCCGCACGCGCTCACCGCCGTCCGCGAGATCGACCGCACGGCCGGCACCGTCACCGTCGAGTCCGGCCTCCCGCTGAACCGCCTCAACCGGATCCTCGCCGCCGAGGGCCTCTCCCTCACGAACATGGGCGACATCGAGGTCCAGACCGTCGCGGGCGCCACCAGCACCGGCACCCACGGCACCGGCCGGGACTCCGGATCGCTCGCCGCCCAGATCCGCGCGCTGGAGATCGTCCTCGCCGACGGCAGCGTCAAGCGCTGCTCCCCCACCGAGAACCCCCGGCTCTTCCAGGGCGCCCGGCTCGGCCTCGGCGCCCTCGGCGTGATCACCGCACTCACCTTCGGCGTCGAACCGGCCTTCCTGCTCACCGCGCACGAGCAGCCGATGGACTTCGACGAGGTGCTGGAGCGCCTCGACGACCTCACCGCCGTCAACGAGCACTTCGAGTTCTACTGGTTCCCGCACACGGACCGGTGCGCCACCAAGCGCAACAACCGCAGCCAGGGCCCGGCCGCACCGCTGCCCCGGTTCAAGGAGTGGCTGGAGGACGACTTCCTCTCCAACACGGTCTGGGAGGGCGCCTGCCGGATCGGCCGGCTCTTCCCCCGCTCCGTCCCCTCGATCGCCGCCGTCGCCAGCCGCGCCTGGTCCGACCGCAGCTACACCGACACGGCGTACAAGGTGTTCACCAGCCCGCGCAGGGTCCGCTTCGTGGAGATGGAGTACGCCGTCCCGCGCGCGGCCGTCGCCGAGGTGCTGCGCGAGCTGAAGGCCCTGGTCGAACGCTCCGACTGGAAGGTGAGCTTCCCGGTCGAGGTGCGCTTCGCCCCCGCCGACGACCTCTGGCTCTCCACCGCCTCCGGCCGGGACACCGCCTACATCGCCGTCCACCTCTACCGGGGCACCCCCGACCGGGGCTACTTCACCGGGGTCGAGCAGCTGATGACCGCCCATCAGGGCCGCCCGCACTGGGGCAAGCTGCACACCCGCGACGCCGAGTACCTGGCCGGCGTCTACCCGCACTTCGGCGACTTCACGGCGCTGCGCGACGAGGTCGACCCCCAGCGCGTCTTCGGCAACGACTACCTGCGCCGGGTGCTGGGGGCGTAGGGCGGCTCCGCCCGCCGCTCAGCTCCCGGGCGTCCCGACGGGCGGCGGGACCACCGTCGCGCCGCCCGGAGCGCCGGTCGGAGCGCCGGTCGGCGCGGGCGGCTGGGGAGTGGCCCCACCGGTGGACGTCCCGCTCCCGCCCGCCGACGGGGAGGAACCGGCCGAGGGGCTCGCGCTCGGACCGGCCGAGGGTGAGGCGCTGCCGCCGCTGCCGCCGCTCGGCGTGGTGCTCGGGGTGGCGCTCGGCTCCCGGCCGGGCCTGGTCGGGGCGGGGGCCGAGGGCGTGGTCTGCGAACCCTGCCCGCCGCCGGAGGACGGCCGCTCCGAAGGGGGGTCCTGCCGGGTCGAGCCCTTGGGCGTCACCGTGCCGCCGAAGGACGTCCCGCTCCCGGACTCGCCCTTCACCGTCGCCGACACCGGCTGGCCGGTGGCCAGCTCGAACACCATGATCGGCGTCATCGCCAGCAGGAACACCAGCCCGGACACCGCCGCGTAGGTCCGCCAGCTCCACCGCCGGCGCGCCCGCACCACCTGGGGCTCGTTCCATTCCGCCGTGAGCACCGGCGGCCCGGCGTGCGGCCCGGCGTGCGGCCCACCCGACTGCTCCGCCGACTGCCCACCCGACTGCTCCGCCGCCCGCTCCGGCGCGAGCGGCACCTGACGCAGCGTGTTGACGGTCCGGTACGGCCCGCGGTCCACCGCCCCGCGCAGCTGCTCACCGGTGCGTCTGAACACGTGCTGGAACACCGCGCCACCGGTGGTCGCCCCGACACTCACCACGGCTGCACCCATGATCGTGCCGTAGACCCCGAGTTCCGAGGCGAGCAGCGCGCCCACCACCGTGGCCAGCGCACTCGCCGCGACCTGAGCCACACTCAGGTCGATCCGCCTGCGCTCCTCCTTCTTCGTGCCGCCCTCCTCGGCGGGTCCCAGCTCCGGCATCGACATCCCTCGGTCCGTACGACTGTTCTTCGAACAAGCCACTCCATCTTGCCCAAAGAAGGACACAAGGGGTGAAAATGCGGTTCTCCGCTCCCGGATTGTGTGAAGATGATCACCGTTCATCCGGTGGCGGTCCGCCATTGGGGGTGCGCGCTCTTGAGATTCCCGTGAATCGCGGGAGACTTGAGCGGCGAGCCGCCCCTTCGGATGCCACGAATGGAGTACTGTTCGTAAAGCCCGAGCCTTGGGTCGACTTGTCGACTGTGCCTACATTGGCAGCCTGACGAAGAGCCACGGGGCGGGCACGCACGGCGACGCCGGTCCCGGATCGTCGCGATCACTGCGCGTGCGAGGACGGCCGGGACACCCAGGCGCGACGTCGACGGATGACGTGGCAAAAAGGCAACCGTGCCACAGCGGCGTGCCCGGGCGTAAGCCCGACACGCCGGGGAACTCAGCAAGGTTGTGGCCAGTCGCGAGCGGGCAGGCCACACTCAGTACGGGAGCAGCGACGCAGGTGACGTCGGCAGGCACCACCCGGGAGGTAACCGTGCCCGAACTGCGGGTTGTGGCCGTCAGCAACGACGGCACACGGCTGGTGCTCAAGGCTGCCGACAGCACGGAGTACACCCTCCCCATCGACGAGCGGCTGCGCGCCGCCATCCGCGGCGACCGGCCGCGCCTCGGCCAGATCGAGATCGAGGTCGAGAGCCATCTCCGCCCCCGGGACATCCAGGCGCGGATACGAGCCGGTGCCTCCGCCGAGGAGGTCGCCCAGGCCGCCGGGATCTCCGTCGACCGCGTCCGCCGCTTCGAGGGGCCGGTCCTCGCCGAGCGCGCGTTCATGGCCGAGCGCGCCCGCAAGACCGCGATCCGCCGCAACGGCGAGTCCCCCGGGCCCCAGCTCGGCGAGGCCGTGGCCGAGCGGCTCGCGCTGCGCGGTGCCGAGAAGGACACCGAGCGCTGGGACTCCTGGCGGCGCGACGACGGCACCTGGGAGGTCATCCTCGCCTACCGGGCCGACGGCGAGGGCCGCAGCGCCTCCTGGACGTACGACCCGCCCCGGCGCCTGGTCCAGCCCAACGACGACGAGGCCCGCGCGCTGATCGGCGAGGCCGTCGAGCGCGAGGAGGACTCGGTCTTCCCGTTCATCCCGCGGATCGCCCGGCTCCCCCAGGACCGGCCGCCCCGCCCGATGATCGACCGGCCCGCCGCCGACCGCATCATGTCGGCCCGGGAGGTCCGGGAGTCGCGGGAGGCCACCGCCGAGACTCGGGACTCGCTGACCAGCCTGCTCGACGTGGTCCCCGCCTTCCGCGGTGACCTCGCCGTCGGAGGCCCCGCCCCGATCGCGACCTGGACGCGGTCGTCGCCACGGCCGGCGCGTCCCTGCCGGACTACATGGTGCCGCAGTCCTTCGTCGTCCTCACGGCCTGGCCGATGACGC
>NZ_JBEPAK010000175.1:0-15025 GCF_040298565.1 Kitasatospora sp. NPDC001539
GGCCGCACCCGCGGAGGCGGCCGGCACGGCGACCGCCGCACCCGCCACGAGCGTGACGGCGAGGGCGCCGATCGCGGCCCGGGCCCTTCCAATCGCCCTGCGCCTGAAGGGTCGTACGGCCATACCAGCCCCCTGCGGTTCGGAACTCCCGGATGTCGGCATTCTGCGCCCGACCGGACCGGGGCCGCGACCCGCCCGGGTCGAAAGGGGACGGAACCGGCCAGTCGCAGGGGGGGTTGAGCCCTGCGCGTGCTCCCGCGCCGCGGGCCACCCGGGCGGAGGCCTGACGCCGGGCGGAGGCCTGACGCCGGGCGGAGGGGGCCGGTGGCGGGCCCCCTCCGCCCCGTGCGCGGGGCTCAGCCGACCATGGCCGCGAGCACGCTGCGCCAGTCCTCCCCCGGCTCCGGCTCCAGCGCGGCCGCCAGGGTGTCGGCCCGGTAGTGCCAGGGGCGGCACAGGTCCGGGTCGGCGTCCGGGCGCAGGTCCAGCGTGCTCTGCGAACCGAGCAGGCGGATCAGCTCGGCGGCGAAGTCCGTCCAGGAGACGTGCCCGCTGATCGCGTTGACGACCCGCCCGGCGGCCGGGTGGTCGGGCTGGAGACAGGCGGCGACGGCCCGGGCGAGGGCCGCCGAATGCACCCAGGCGGCGCCGCTCCAGGTGGACCGGTCGCCGGGGGCCGGGGCGGGCAGGACGACGGGGCGGCCGGCCAGGGCGGCCTGGTAGAGCTCACCGGTGGCACCCCAGCGGAGCTGGTCGCGCAGCCGCTGGTGCGGGCCCCAGACGATCGGGGCGCGCACGGCGGTGACCGGGCCGCGCCCGTGCGCCTCGGCCGCTTCGAGGAGCAGCCGTTCGCAGTCCAGCTTGGCCTGCCCGTACGGGGTGACCGGCGCGCAGCTCGGGGCGCCCTCGGCGACCTCCGTACCGGGCGGCCGTCCGTAGGCGTCCACGCTGCTGACGAAGACGAACGGCCCGCCGGACCAGCCGTCCAGCAGGGCGCGCATGGCGGCGACGTCGACAGCGTGCTCGGTGAAGGTGCAGGCGGCGTGGACGACGGCGTCCACGCCCTTGACGGCGCGGCGCAGGCTGTCCGGGTCGGACAGGTCCCCTTCGGCGATCTCGGCGCCGTTGAGGGCCGGCAGGTGCGCCGACTCGGGCCGGACCAGCACGCGGACCGGGCGGCCCTGGGCCATCAGCTCCTGGAGCACGGCTGCGCCGACGCCGCCGGTGGCGCCGGTGAGCAGCACGGTGCCGGTGCGGGCCTCGGCGCGGGCTTCGGCGCCGGGCCGGGCCCCGGTGCGGGCGAGGGCGGCGCGGCGCTCGTCCTCGCGGGTGGCGAGCAGGGCGGCGAGGGCGCGCGGGGTGCGCCGTTCCAGGATGTCGAGGCCGGTGAGCGGAAGTCCGAGGCGGGTGCGCAGCCGTTCGGCCAGCTGGACGGCGATCAGTGAGTGGCCGCCGAGGGCGAAGAAGTCGCCGTCGGCGGGCGGGACGCTGCCGAGCAGTTCACCGAAGGCCGTGCGGACCAGGTCGAGCGGGCCGGGCCGGTCGGCAGCGGTGTCGGGGGCGGTGGTCGGGGCGGCGCCGGGCAGCCGGTCGCGGTCGGCGGCGCCGGTCGCGTCGCGCGGGATGCGGTCCACCAGCGTGACGGCGAGCGGCAGTTCGGCGGCGGGGAGGCTGCGCCGGAGGGCTGCACGCAGCTCGCTGCCACTGGGGGCGACCGGGCCGCGCACGACCGCGTAGGCGAGCGGCGGGCCGCCGAGGCCCTCGACCACGGCCGCCTCGGCGACCCGCGGGTCGGCCGAGAGCGCCTCGACGACGGGGTGCCGGGCGGCGACCAGGCGCCCGCCGGGCAGCTGGGACAGGGGCAGGTCCGCGTCGTCGGCCACCGCGCCGAGCACGGCGGCGAAGGCCTCCAGCAGCCGCGCGGCGGTGGTCTCGTCCAGCGCGTCCCGGTCGTGCTGGACCAGGCAGCGCGGCTGCGGCCCGTCCTCCAGCAGCAGGGCGAGGTCGAACTTGGCCAGTCCGAGGTCGAGGTCGACGTTCTCGGCCTCGAGCCCGGGCAGGGCCAGCGCGGTGACGGGCTGGACGAGGTCGCAGCTGACGGAGAGCAGCGGAGTGCCGTCGGCGCCGCGGGCGGCGGCGCCGAGGCGCTCGACCACCAGGTCGAAGGGCACCTGGTGGTGCTGCTGGGCGTCGAGCAGCGCGTCGCGGACCACGGCGAGCGCCTCGCCGAAGGTGTTCTGGTCTCCCAGCTCGGCCCGCACGGCGAGGGTGTTGACGCCGAGGCCGACGGTGCGGCGGAGCTCGGGCCGGGCGCGGTGGCCGCTGGCGCACCCGAGGGTGAGGTCGTCC
This sequence comes from Kitasatospora sp. NPDC001539, assembly GCF_040298565.1. NCBI lineage: Bacteria > Bacillati > Actinomycetota > Actinomycetes > Kitasatosporales > Streptomycetaceae > Kitasatospora > Kitasatospora sp. NPDC001539. The sequence continues at coordinate 2,350 of NZ_JBEPAK010000175.1, forward strand.
TGCCCGGAGGCGGTGCGCAGGGTGGCGAAGGCGGCGGCGAGGACGACGGCGAACAGCGTGGCGCCGTGCCGCGTGCCGAGCCGGCGCAGGCCGTCGACGGTGGCGGCGTCGATCGGTGCGGCGTGCAGGGTGGCACGGCGTTCGCGGGCGCCGGGCGGTACGGGCCGCAGCAGCGGCAGCGGCCGGGCGCCGGCCAGGTGGGCGGCGCGGGCGTCGGCGGCGGCGGTGAGTTCGGCGTCGCGGGCGCGCTCCTGGCGGGCGTACTCGGCGTAGGGCAGCCCCGGCGGCGGGAGTTGGGGCTCCACGCCGTCGCGGGCGGCGGCGTAGAGGGCGGCGAGGTCGGCCGCGAGGACGGGCAGGGAGCCGCCGTCCACCGCGATGTGGTGGATCGTCAGCAGCAGGGTGTGGTCCTCGGGTCCGTGCCGCAGCAGCAGTGCCCGCAGCACCGGGCCGGCGGCGAGGTCGAACGGCCGGGCGGCTTCGGCGGCGATCCGGTCGGTCCAGTCGGTACGGTCGGTCCGGTCCCGGTCGGCACCGCCACCGGCACCGCCACCGGCACCGGCACCGGCACCGCCGTCGGCACCACCGTCGGCATCGGCATCGGCGGCCGCGTCGATGACGGGCAGCGGCACCGGGGCGGCCGGCTCGATCCGCTGGTACGGCTGCTCACCCACGCGCGGGTAGCGGGTGCGCAGGACGGCGTGCCGCTCGGTGAGGGCGGTCAGCGCGGTGGCGAGGGCCGCCGGGTCGAGCGGGCCGCGCAGCCGGGTGGCGATCGGGACGTTGTAGAGGGCGCCGCCCTGGCCGAGGCGGTCCATCAGCCACATGCGCTGCTGGGCGTGGGAGAGCGGGGCCGGGCCGCTCTGCGGTGCGGTCGGGCGCTCCGGCGCGGTGGCGGCGCGGCGGTCGCGGGCGCGGCGCAGTAGGTCGCTCTGGTCGGTGGTGCTCATCGGTCGGCTCCGGGGGTGTCGTCGGCGGCCAGCAGGGCGCGCTCCAGTAGTTCGGCCTGTCCGGCCACGGTCGGATGGCCGAGGAAGTCGGCGAGGGAGAGCTCGACGCCCAGGTCCTCGCGCAGGTCGTCGACGACCCACATGGCGAGCAGCGAGTGGCCGCCCTCGGCGAGGAAGTCGGCGGCCGGGTCGGTGATCGGGCGCTCCAGGGCGCGGCTCCAGGCCTCGGCGACGACCTGCTGGATCGGGGTGAGCGCGGCCGCTCCGGCCGGCCGGGGATCGGCGGTCGGGTCCGCGGCGGTGGCGAGCGCCCGCCGGTCGACCTTGCCGCTGCCGGTGAGCGGCAGCGCGTCGAGGACGCTCCAGGCAGTGGGCACCAGGTGGGCGGGCAGCCGGTCGGCGAGCCGGCCGCGCAGGGTCTCGACGGCCGGTCGGGCCCCCTCGGTGAGGACCAGGCAGGCGGTGAGCGCGGCGTCGGCCTGCCCGGCCCGGCGGACCACCACGGCCGCCTCGGCGACCTCGGGGAACTGCAGCAGGGCGTGCTCGACCTCGCCGGGCTCGATCCGGAAGCCCCGGACCTTCACCTGGTCGTCGGTGCGGCCCTGGAACTCCAGGGCGCCGTCGGGCCGTTGGCGCGCCAGGTCGCCGCTGCGGTAGGCCCGGCCGTGACCCGGGAGCTCGCGGAAGCGCTCGGCGGTCAGTTCCGGCCGGTTCAGGTAGCCCTGGGCGAGGCGCCCGCCGGTGATCCAGAGTTCGCCGACCGTGCCGGGCTCCACCGGAGCGAACCCCTCGTCGAGGACGAGCGTGCGGGCACCGCCGAAGGGCCGGCCGATCGGGACGGCGCCGCGGTCGCAGTCCGCGGGGGTGACCCGGTGCAGCGTGGTGAAGGTGGTGGCCTCGGTGGGCCCGTACACGTTGTAGAGCTCCAGCCAGGGGAAGGCCCGCAGCACCGCGCCGGCGTGCTCGGCGGACATCGCCTCGCCGCCGACGGCCAGGGTGCGCAGCACGCCGAAGATCCGCGACTGCTTGGCGGCCAGGTGGTGGAAGAGCGCGGTGGTGAGGAAGAGGGTGGTGACGCCGAACCGCTCGACGTCGCGGACGAGTTCCTCGGTGGAGGGCCGGTCGGCCGGGGCGACGGCGACGGCGGCGCCCCGGGCGAGCGGGGCCCACACCTCGAAGGTGGCGGCGTCGAAGGAGACAGTGGAGTGGAGGAGCACCCGGTCGCGCGGGCCGATGGCGAGCGCGTCGGGGGCGGTGACCAGGTCGGTGACGGCGCCGTGCGGGACGATCACGCCCTTGGGCCGGCCGGTGGAGCCGGAGGTGTAGTAGAGCAGGGCGGGCGCCGCCGCCTCGGCGGCGTCGGGCACCGGCTCCGCCGGGGTGGTCTCGGTGCCGCGCTCGGTCAGCACCAGGGTGCGCTCCTCGGGCAGTCCGGCCTCGGCGAGCAGCGCCTTGTCCCCGAGGACGAGCCGCACGTCCGCGTCGGCGGTCATCTCGGCGATGCGCGGGCGCGGGTAGGCCGGATCGAGCGGAAGGACGTGGCCGCCGGCCCGCCAGACGGCGAGCTGGGCGACGACGAGGCGGGTGGAGCGGGCGCAGAGCAGGCCGACGGCGCTGCCGGGGCCGATCCCGCGGGCGGCCAGGACGGCGGCCAACCGGCCCGCTGCGTCGAGGAGTTCGCGGTAGGTGAGGACGGTGGTGCCGTCGGTCACGGCGAGTGCGTCGGGGTGGTCCTCGGCCTGCCGGGCGATCAGGGCGGGAAGCGTCGTCAGGTCGCGGCCGGTCGCCGGGGCGGACGAGGCGCTCAGGGTGGTGGGCGTCATGGCTGGTTCCCTTCCGGGCGCCCCGGCGGTAGGGCCGGGGTGCCCGCGATCAGGAGGGGTCAGGGTTCGGGGCGTGCCCCGCGGAACGGCGTGCCCCGCGAGCGGCGCGCCGGCGGGGCAGCGTGCCGGCTCCGCAGGACACGCCCCGGGGAGGCGCGGTGCGCGGTCAGGCGAGCGAGGCGCTGGGCATCCGCTCCTCGACCAGCCGCGCGATCGCCCGCAGGTCGGGCTGGCGCAGCAGCGGCGCGGCCCGCAGCCGGACGCCGTACTCGTCCTCCAGGGACTCCAGCAGCCGGGCGGCGGCGAGCGAGTTGCCGCCCGAGGCGAGGAAGTTGTCCTCCAGGCCGAGGTCGGCGCTGCCGATCAGCTCGCGGCAGAGCTTCAGCACCGTGCGCTCGACCGGGGTGGCACCCTCCTCGACCGCCGGGTCGCCGGGGTCCGCCGGGTCCGCGGTGGCCGCCGCCTCGGCGGCGAGCAGCGCCGCGCGGTCCACCTTGCCGTTGGCGTCCAGCGGGTAGCGGTCCACCAGCCGCAGGGCCGAGGGCACGGCCTGCTCGGGCAGCCAGGGCCGGACCGCCTCCAGCAGGCTCGCGGGCTCGGGGGCGGCCGCGGCACCGGCCTCGGCGCCGTCCTCGGCCTCCACGAAGGCGACCAGCCGGACGCCGCCCGAGGCCACGGGCTGGGCGGCGACCACGGCCCGGCGCACCCGCGGGTCGCGCTCGAAGGCGGCCTCCACCTCGGCGGGCTCGATCCGCACCCCGCTGACCTTGACCTGGTCGTCGAGGCGTCCGTGGAACGCCAGCACGCCGTCGGCGCGCATCACCACCCGGTCGCCGCTGCGGTAGACCCGGTCGATGCCGTCCACGCCGGGCGGCACCCCGACGAAGCGGCGGGCGGTCAGCTCGGGGTCGAGGTACCCGGCGGCCAGGCCCCGGCCGCCGATCCGCAGCTCGCCGGCCTCTCCCCGGGGCACCGGGCGGCCCTGCTCGTCGGTGACCAGGACCACCGCGCCCGGGATCGGCAGGCCGATCGGCGGCGCGCCGTCGCCGTGGCCGCCGCCGGGGGCCATGGTGTGCACGGTGGTGGCGACGGTGGCCTCGGCGGGCCCGTAGGCGTTGTGGACGGTCGCGGTGACGTCCGGGCCCGGGGTGCGGCGCAGCCGGTCGCCGCCGATCATCAGGTGGCGCAGCGCCAGCCCGGTCGGCCAGGGCCGGGCGAGGAGGGGTTCGGCGAGCGGGGTGGGCAGTACGGAGACGGTGATCGCGGCGTCGCGGAACCAGTCGGTGAGCGCGGCGGCGTCCCAGCGGACGGCCTCGGGGGCGACGACGAGCGTCCCACCGGAGGTGAGGCCGGCCCACAGCTCCATCAGGTGGGGGTCGAAGGCGACCCCGATCAGCAGGCTGTGCCGGGCACCCGGGCCCAGGCCGGTCAGCTCCCGGTACCAGTGCAGCAGCGCCCCGAGCGCCGGCTCGGTGACGGCGACGGCCTTGGGGGTGCCGGTGGAGCCGGAGGTCAGCACCGCGTAGTGGGTGCCGGTCGGCACCTGGGCCTGCTCGCCGGGGGTCAGTGCGGCGAGCACCTCCCCCGCGGCGGGCAGGTCGAGCGCCAGCCGCTCGCCGCCCGGCGGCAGCACGTCGGGTTCGCCGACCAGGCAGGCGGGCCGCAGCTGCTCGGCGACGGCCTGCAGGCGCCGCTCGCCCGGGCGCGGGCCGAGCGGCAGGTGGACGGCGCCCAGCTTGGCGGCGGCCAGGGTGACGGCGACCAGCGCCGCCGACTGGCCGAGGCAGACGCCGAGCAGGTCGCCCTTGCCGACCCTGCCGCGCAGGGCCTCGGCGACGCCGTCGGCGAGGCGGTCGAGCTCGGCGTAGCTGTAGCTGCGCTCGCCGTCGATCAGGGCGGGCGCGTCGGGGGTGCGCTGCACCCAGCCGGTGAAGAGGTCGAGGACCGCGCCGTCCTGGTGCGGACGGCCGTATCCGATGCTCAGGGATTCCATCATTGTCTCTTGGCTCCAGACAGGTGACTGGCCATCAGTTAAGGCCCATGGAACGGGCGATGATCACCTTCTGGACCTCGGAGGTCCCCTCGATGATCGTGGTCATCCGGACGTAGCGGTACAGGTACTCCAGCGGGTGGCCGCGCACCCAGCCGGTGGCGCCGTGCACCTGGAGCGAGCGGTCGACCGCCCGCACGGCGGTCTCGGAGGCGGTGAGCTTGGCGAGCGCCGCGTTCTCGGCGGACTCGGTGCCCTCGTCCACCAGCCGGGCGCAGGCCAGGGTGAGCAGCTTGGAGGCCTCCACCTCGGCACGGGTGGTCACCAGGTGCTCCTGGACGTGCTGGTACTCGCCGATCACCCGGCCGAAGGCGCGCCGCTCCCGGGCGTACTCGACGCCGACGCGCAGCGCGTACTCGGCGATGCCGTTGCACATCGCGGCGACGACCAGGCGGCCGCGGGAGAGGCTGTCCATGGCGAGGGCGGTGGCCGCCCCGATGCCCTCCTCGCCGCCGATGACGGCCTCCGGGCCGACGGTGACCCGGTCGAGCAGCAGCTCGAACAGCGGCTCGCCGGACATGCCCTCGTACCGCTGGCCGATCCGCAGACCGGGCTGGTCCATGGGCAGCACGAAGGCGGTGGCGCCGGCGGTCGGCCCGGCGCCGTCACCGAGGTCGGTGGCCGCGACGACCAGCGCGATCCCGGCGTGTTCGGCGTTGCTGACGAAGGTCTTGCGCCCGTCGAGCACCCAGCCGTCGCCGGTGCGCACGGCGGTGGTGGTCAGCCGGAAGGCGTCCGAGCCGGCCTGCGGTTCGGTGAGCGCCAGGCAGCGGGTCTGCTCGCCGCGCACCAGCGGGACGAGGTGCCGCTCGATCTGCTCCGGGGTGCCGTGCCGCAGCAGCGGGCTGGGGCCGTCGGAGCCGGCCAGCGCGTAGGGGGCGAGCACGCAGCCGCTGCGTCCGGCGGCGTGGTGCAGCAGCACGACGGCCGTGAACGGCATGCCGGCGCCGCCGAGTTCCTCGGGGTAGTCCCCGGCGTAGAAGCCGAGGGCGGCGGAGCGCTTGCGCACGTAGGCGCGCAGGTCGGCCGGGACCTGGTCGGCGGTCTCGGGCAACTCGGCGGCGAGCGGCACGAGCTCGCGGCGCACGAAGCTCTCGAAGGCGTCGACGAGTTCGCGGTGGCCGGCTTCCAGGACGCTGGAGGGGGCACTCACTTCGCCCCTCCGGTGAGGACGCGGGCCTGGTCGGCGAGGACGGCGTGCCGGAACAGCGTGCGCAGCGGCGGCCGGCTGCCGAGGTGCGGTTCCAGGTAGGCGGCGAGCTGGGCGGCGAGCAGGGAGTGGCCGCCGACCTCGAAGAAGTGCGAGTCGGGGGTGAAGCGGTCGTGGCCGAGCACTTCGCGCCAGGCGGCGGCGATCAGCTCCTGGCCGGGGTCGGTGAAGGCGGTCGGCGCGGCGCTGGCCTGCGGCGCGGGCGTCTCGTCGGCGAGTCGGGCCAGGGCGGCGCGGTCGGGCTTGCCTCCGGGCAGCGTGGGCATCTCGGGGACGGCCGTCCAGCTGGCCGGGACGAGTCCGCCGGGCAGCCGGCGTGCCAGTGCCGCGTGCAGGGCGGCCTGGTCGGGGCGGTCGGTGCCCTCCAGGAAGCCGACCAGGCGGGGGCCGGTCCGCGGGTCGGTGTGCAGCAGGACGGCGCAGGAGCGGCCGCCGAGTTCGGCGGAGGCGGCGGCCTCGATCTCCTCCAGCTCGATCCGGTGGCCGCGCAGCTTGACCTGGTTGTCGGCGCGGCCGAGGAACCGCAGGCGCCCCTCGGTGTCCCGGTAGCCGCGGTCGCCGGTGCGGTAGACCCGGGCGCCGCCGAGCGCCGGGACGGTGGTGAAGCGGGCGGCGGTGGGCTCCGGCAGGCCGACGTACCCTTCGGCCAACAGGGCTCCGCTGACGACGAGTTCGCCGACGCACCCGGCCGGGAGCGGGCGCAGCGTCTCGTCGAGCACGTGGATCCGGGCGCCGTCGATCTCGGTGCCGAGCGGGATCTCGCCGTCCTCGGCGACGTCGGCGGCGGTGACCTGGTGGACGGTGGAGGTCACGGTGGCCTCGGTGACGCCGTAGGCGTTGAGCACGGTGGTGGCCTCGGTGAGGTCGGCCAGGGCGCGGGCGGGCAGCCGCTCGCCGCCGAGGACGAGCAGCCGGGGCGACCAGCGGCCGTCCTTCAGCGCCTCGCGCAGGTCCTCGCGCACGCCGAGCAGGTAGCTGGTCGGCAGGTTGGCGACGGTGACGCCGCGGGCGGCGAGCACCGCCACCAGTTCGGGGCCGGTGGGCACCTCGCGCTGCGGCACCACCAGCGCGGCGCCGACCGCGAGCGCGGGCAGCACCTCCTCGAGCGCCACGTCGAAGGACGGCCGGGCGAACAGCAGCACCCGGTCGGCGGAGGTGAGTTCGTAGCGCGCGGCGATCGCGGCGACGTACCCGGCCAGCGCCTCGCGGCCGACCAGGACGGGCTTGGGCACGCCGGTGGAGCCCGAGGTGTGGATGACGTAGGCGGCGCCCTCCAGCACGGCGGCGGGGCGGGCCTCCGGGAAGGCGGGGCCGTCCAGCAGCGCCGGGGTGACGCCCTCGGTGGGCAGGGCGAGCGCGCTCTGCCGGGTGGCCAGGACGAGGGCGGGGGCGAGCCGCTCCAGCAGCAGGCCGAGCCGGGCGGCCGGGTCCTCGGTGGACAGCGGCGCGTAGACGGCCCCCAGGCGCAGGCAGGCGAGCAGGGCGACCACGCTGTCGGCGCCGCGCGGCAGCACGGTGGCCACCGGCTGCCCGGCGGTGACCCCGGCGGCGCGCAGCCGGTCGACCAACTCTCCGACCCTGCGGTTCAGTTCGCCGTAGCTGATCCGCTCGGTGCCGGCCAGCAGGGCGAGCGCGGCGGGGTCGTGGGCGGCGGCAGGGTCGAGCCCGACCGGGGTGACCGGCACGGCCGGCGCGGCCTCGGGCGCGGGGACGAGATCGGCGAGCGGCACCTGCGGGCGGTCGAGGTAGTCGCGCAGCAGCTCCAGCAGCCGGTCGGCCAGCAGCATGGCCTCGGCCTCGCCGAAGAGGTCGGCGTCGTAGTCCCAGACCAGGGTCATCCCGGCGGCGCCGTGCTTCTCGCCGACGACCCGGCGGTCGTCGGGCAGCAGCACCAGGTCGAGGTCGAAGCGGGTGGTGCCGGTGTTGAAGCCCTCGTAGAGCGAGACCTCCAGGCCGGGCGCCTGGACGTCGGGCAGCGCGGCGTCGTGCGCGCTGAACATCACGTTGAACAGCGGGTTGTCGGCGCCGCCGGTGTGCAGCCCGAGGCGGCGGGTCAGCTCCTGCACCGGCAGGTCCTGGTGCGGCAGGGCCCGCAGCAGGACGTCGGTGGTCTCGTCCACGGCCTCGGTGCCGGGCGCGGCCGGGTCGAGCCTCAGGCGCAGCGGCACGGTGTTGACGAACATGCCGACGGTGCCCTCGAAGCCCTCGGGCCGGTTGCCGACGGCCGTGCCGACGACGATCTCCCGGTGGCCGCTGTGCCGGCGCAGCAGTTCGGTGAACAGGGTGAGCAGGGTGCTGAACGACGTGTGGCCGTCGGCCTTGCTGCGTTCGCGCAGCGGCCCGGCGAGGTCGGCGCCGATCGACTGGCGCAGCTGCCCGCCGCGGTGGCGCCGCTCGACACCGGGCTTGGCCAGTCCGGGCAGGGTGACCTCGCGCGGGGCGTCGGCCAGTTCCCGGGTCCAGAAGGCGAGGGCGCGCTCGCGGGCCGCCGGGTCGACGGCGCGGCGGGCGTGCTGCTCGTACGAGGGCGCGGTGGGCAGCTCGTACGGCTGGCCGAGGACGTGGGCGCGGTAGACGGTGAACAGGTCGCGCAGCAGGATCGCGAAGGAGTGGCCGTCGTGGACGAGGTGGTGCTCGACGTGGATCAGCCGGTGGTGGTCCTCGCCGAGCCGGACCAGGTGCCAGCGCAGCACCGGCGCGCGGAAGGTGTCCAGCGGCTCCTCGGCCTCGGCGGCGAGCAGGCGGCGGAAGGCGGCCTCCGGGTCGGCCTCGGCGGTGTAGTCGCTCTGCCGCAGCTCGGGGCGGCAGTCCGCGGCGACCCGCTGGCCGGGCAGGCCCTCCGGGCGGGCCACCAGCTCCAGCCGCAGGCCCGGGTGGTGGTCGAGGACGGCGGCGAGGCCCGCGTACAGCGCGTCCCGGTCGAGGGTGCCCCACAGGTCGAGGACGGCGGTGAAGTTGTAGGCGCGACTGCCGGGCAGCATCTGCTCGTGCAGCCAGACGATCTCCTGCGAGGGAGAGAGTGCGAACATGGGTGATTCCCTTGTGTGGTGGACGGGTTGGCACCGGGGTGGCCGGGCGCGGGCGTGGGGTGGTCCCGGCACGGTCGGGTTGGGGTCCGGTCGCAGCGGGGTGGGGGTGCGGCCGGGGCTCGGGGGGGCTGGGGCTCGGGGGGCTGGGGACCCGCGACGCGGGGCGCGAGGGCCTGGGGGCGGGCGGCGGACGGGCGGTCTACGCCAGGTGGCGGCGCAGGACGGCGAGGAGCCCCTCGAAGGCGGCCTCGGCGTCGGCGGCCGGGAAGCGGTCGCTGTCCCAGGCCAGGCGGACCAGCAGGTCCTGGCCGTGCTCGGCGGCGACGGCGAGCGGCGCGGCGAGCGGCCGTCCGGCGAGGTGGACCTCCCGGCCGGCAACGCCGCCGAGCACCAGCGACGGGCGGCGGCGCATGTCCTCGAGGGTGAGCATCGCGTCGAGCGCGCCCGACCAGGGCGAGCCCGCGGTACGGGCGGCGCGGACGACCTCGTCGAAGGGGGTGCCGGCGTGGTCGAGGTCGTCCCACCAGGCGTCGCAGAGCTCCTCCAGGTCGGCGGCGGGGCGCGGCGGGACGGGGTGCACCAGGGTGTTGAGGAAGCAGCCGAGCGCGGCGGGCGCACCGGGCGGGCGGCCGCCCCAGGGGTAGCCGAGCGCGAGCGGGCCGTCCGCGCGGTGCAGCCGCCGGGCGGCGGCGCCGACGGCGTCCAGCAGGGCGGGGAAGACGGCGCTGCGGGCGGCGCCCTGGGCGCCGGGCAGCCGTTCGGTGAGCATGCCGGTGGCCGTCGCCGCGCCGCCGCCCGTCCCGACCAGGGTGCCGAGGCGGCGGCCCCAGTGGGCCTGGGCGGCGGGGCCCGCGGCGGCCTCCTCGGCGGCCAGCTGGAGTTCGACGGCCTCCCGGAAGTCGGCCGTGGCCTGCCGGTCCGGGCCGGGCGCGGGCGGTTCGTCGCGCTCGTAGGCCGCGGTGAGCTCGCCGATGAGCGCCCCGAGGGACTGCTCGTCGCAGGCCGCGTGGTCCAGCGCGAGGGCGAGCAACTCCTCCGGGGCGTCCGGGTCCTGGGCGACCAGCAGGCGCAGGGCGGGCCCGTCGAGGGGCCAGTCCAGCAGGGCCGCGCGCAGCGCCGGCGCGGCGCCGCCGTGGTCGGCGACCGGGATCCGGGCGGCCTCGACGGAGGGTCCGCCGGCCCGCAGCACGGGGGTGCCCCGGACGGTCGCGAAGCCGCCGCACAGCGCGGGGTGGCGGGCGGCGACGGCGGCGGCCGCACGGCCCAGCCGGGCCGCGTCCACGGTGCCGCGGGGGAAGGCGAAGAACAGCGGGACGATGTCGGAGCGGGTCAGCGGGGCGAGTCGGCGGGTGATCAGGAACCGTCGCTGGGCACCGGTCAGCGGGAGCAGCTCCACCGGGGAGTCGGCGGCGGCGGAACGGTACCGGGCGAGGTAGGCGGCGGTGATGCTGGCGTGCACGGAACGGTCTCCGGTCTCCGGTTTCGGTTCGGGTGTTCGAGTGCTCGGGGCTCGGGTGCTCGGGCTCGGGTGCTCGGGCTCGGGTGCTCGGGCTCGGGTGCTCGGGGCGCGTGGCCGGAACGCGGCCGCGTCAGGAGGTGGTCGGGCTCGCGGCGGACTGCCGCCGGGCGTCGGCGTCGGGGGTCGTCGGGTCGAGGCCGTCCCCGGCGGGCGCCGTGGCGGCGGCCTGCCCGGCGTCCTGGCCCTGGGCCCGGTCCTGGGCCTGGGCCCGGTCCTGGGCCTGGTCCTGGGGCTGCGTCGTCGGGAGGTCGCGCATCCGGCGCAGCGGTGACAGCAGCAGCGGCACCGGCACCAGCAGGAAACCCACCGCGCAGAGCCACAGCGCCTCGCGCGGCCCGAACCGGTCCGCGACGAACCCGCCGCCGAGGGCGCCGAGCGGCATCGTGCCCCACACCAGGAAGCGCATGGTGGCGTTCATCCGGCCGAGCAGCTCGGGCGGGCAGACGCTCTGCCGGAAGCTGACCTGCGCGACGTTGTAGGCCACCGCGCCGAACAGCACCACGCCCGCGCCGAGGCCGAACAGCCACCCGCCCGCGCCGCCCTCGGACAGCGGCCACAGCACCGCGAACGGCGCGGTCACCAGCGCGGACAGCCAGATCAGCCGGGCCTGGCCGACCCAGCGGGCCAGCCGCCCCGCGCACAGCGCGCCCGCCAGCCCGCCGACGGCCGAGGCCGACAGCAGGGCGCCGATGGCACCGGGCGACAGGTCGAGCACCCGCACCCAGAAGACCGTCTGGACGGCCATCAGCACGGCGGCGAACAGGTTCGAGGTGGCGGTGGCCGCGGCGATCGCCCGCAGCAGCGGGTGGCCGAGGACGAAGCGCACGCCCTCGGCGACCTCGGCGCGCAGCGAGCGCCCGGGTTCGGGCTCCGGCCGCGCCTCCTCGACCCGGATCCGGGCGAGCAGCAGGGCGGAGGCGAGGTAGCCGCAGGCGTCCGCGACGATGGCGAGCGGCGCACCGAGCAGCTGCACCAGCCCGCCGCCGAGGCCCGGCCCGGCGATCTGCGCCGAGGATCGGATCGTCTCCAGCGCACCGTTGCCGCCGACCAGCTGCTCGCGCGGCAGGACGGCGGGCAGGAACGACTGGTGGGCGACGTCGAAGAAGACCGTGGCCACCCCGGTGACCAGCGCGACCAGGTACAGCTGCGGCATGGTCAGCACGCCGAGCGCCGCCGCCGGCGGGATCGAGCCGACGGCGATGCAGCGCACCACGTCGGCGCGGATCAGCACCGGCAGCTTGCGCATCCGATCCAGCCAGGCGCCGGCCGGCAGGCCGACCAGCAGGAAGGCCGCGGTCTCGGCGGCGGTCAGCAGGCCGACCTCGAAGGGTGAGGCGTCGAGCACCACCACCGCCACCAGCGGCAGGGCGACCAGGGTGACCTGACTGCCCGTCTGGGCCGCCGCGGCTCCGGTCAGCAGGAGCCGGAAGTCACGGTGGCCGAGCAGACCGGCCGGGCGGGGGCGAAGCGTCTCGTTCATCGGTGCGACTCTCGGTCACCTCTTCGACACGCGGCAACCGCTGGGTTCGTTTCCGGACGAACCCCGGGTCGGCCGGATCCCGCCATTGTCGCGACCCCGGCGCGCCCCTCCCCCGCGCCCCCGCGCGCCCCGGCGGCGATCTCCCGCGGCACCGCGCCCGCCCGTCGGCCAGGGACGCCCGGCTCAACAGGGGATTCCCGTCGCCGACGGCGTCTACTGTCCATTTCACCGTCCGATATCCGGACGTCCGGTTTCCGGCCAACGGAGGGCGCGGGTCAACTTGGCCGGATTCCGTGGAGCACCCACCTGCCGCAACCTCGCCGTGATATCGGGCGTGGTCGAGCCGCGTCGCGCACCGCCCGCCCACGGCCCCGATACGGCCCTGGTCCGCCGCCGGCCCGGAGCGTCCCGCCCGGGCGCTACCCGGCGCGGCGACGGGTCACCGCGAGCAGTGCCATGTCGTCGTCCCGGGGCCCGCCGGTCCACCGCGCGACGTCCGCCACCAGCGCGTCCAGCACCTCCCGCGGCCCCGCGAAGGGCCCGAGCGGCGTCAGCCCCGGCACCGGGTCGTAGAACTCCCCGGCCGCGTTCCGCGCCTCGGTCACCCCGTCCGTC
>NZ_JBEPAK010000176.1:0-14917 GCF_040298565.1 Kitasatospora sp. NPDC001539
GGACGGATGTCGAATCCGTCCGCCGCCGTCCGTCCGCCGCCGCCCGCGACCCGCCGGTCATCGCCCGCGGGTCGTCGGGCCGCCGTCGTCAGGCCGCCGTCGTCACCGAGTCGGCTTGGTGATCAGCAGCTCGGTGTTGTGGTCCTCCCCGGCACCCAGCAGGGCCGAGACCCTTCCGTTCGGGTCGTTGTACGACAGCTCGCGGTACAGCGCCGCCAGATTGGCGTCCGAGGTGCTGCCGAAGTCCGTCGCGTACGGCGCCGAGGACTCGATCAGCGTGGTGAACAGGGAGAGCGTGCCGTCGCCGTTGTCCGCGACCTCGATGATGCGCCCGTGCTGCGGGTAGTCGATGTGCGAGGCGGTGTTGATCTCCCAGAACGCCCGCTCCGGCACCGGGTGGCCGTGTGCGGTGATCCTGTTCATGTGGGTGTGCCCGTTCACCCACGCGACCACGTTCGGGTAGCGCTGCAGCAGGGCGACCAGCTCGTTGCCGTCGTGCCGCTTCTCGAAGACGTTGCGCGGGTCCGGCAGCAGGTTGCCCATCGTGCCGCTGGTGTGGTGGCTGAAGACCAGGATCAGGTCATCCGTGTCGCCGCCCGTCACCCGGTTCCCACCGGTGTCGTACCAGTGTCCGCTGTGCGCCTTCAACTGCTGCTCCAGCCAGCGCAGTTGCGCGGTGCCCAGGGAGCCGTCGGCGAATCCGGCCTGGTTGGTGGTGTCCAGGCTGATGCCGACGACCTTCTCCGAGATCCGGAAGGCGTAGTAGAGCTTGCCGCTGCCCACCATGTCCGAGGTGAAGCCGTGCCCGTACGGACCCGCGCCGGTGACGGCCGGGTCGAGGTGGGCCTTGGCGAACTCCTTGAGGGTGAACGGGTGCCGGCGTTCGTCCGGGGTGACCCGGCGCACCGCCTCGCCGTCGGAGAGCAGCTTGGCGAGCAGCAGGACGGCGCCCGCCGGGTCCCGGCGCAGCGAGTCCATCAGCTGGGCCGCGGTCGCGTCGTCGCACCCCTCGAGCTTCAACCCGCCGGTGTAGAGCTCGTTCAGCAGCCCGAAGTCAGGCAGCGAGCCCTCGATGCTGTCGTCGTGGTTGCCGACCGTGGTGTACCACGGGGTGCGCAGGCCGGGCGCGTCGAAGGGGCGGCCGGCGGCGGAGAGGAAGCCGGGGATCTGCGGGAAGCCCTTCGCCTTGTACGCGTCGCCGTAGGCGAGTTCGGGGTTCCAGTAGGCCTGGTTGCCGGAGTTCTGCACACCCTCGTAGCGGTTCGGGTCGCCGGTGTTCTGGGCCAGCCGTCCGCCGCCCATGACCGTGAGGTACCAGTCGAGTTCGGCCCGCTCGTGGTTGTCGGTGTTGTCACCGGTGGCCATCACCATGCTGAACGGCATCCCGGTATAGGGGCCGCCGTCCAGCGAGTTGACCCGCTCGACGAGGGCCGAGACGCCGCGGGCGTTCAGGACCTCCTGCGGCCGGTGGGCGCTGTCGTTGAACCTGGCCAGGTACTCGAAGCGCACCGGGGACTCGGTGTCCACCAGGTGGAGGTCGCTGAACTGGACGAAGCTGGCCAGTCCGGTGCGGCGGTCGTCGCGCCCCGCGCCCGGCGACGCGAGGTCCCCGCGCACCACGAGCGGCCAGCCCGGCCCGGCCGTCAGCCGCTTGTAGGAGGCGGTGCCGACCGGTGTGGCCACCTGCTCCAGGGTGGTGCCGGTGACGCTGACGGCCCGCCGGGCCGTGGTCGCCAGCGCCCGCTCGCGCGCCGCGGCCGAGGCGGACCCGGCGCCGCCCAGCGACAGGGCCGACCACGCGGCGGCCACGGACGTACCCGTGAGGAACGTACGACGTCTCATCCCTGCCACAAAAACCCCCACATGCTGACGGTCCGGCCGGGCGATCTGCCCGTACGGCCGGACCTGAGTGTCATGAACCCGCCTCTGGCGGAGCGACAGATTACCGACGAGTAGGCGGGGGATGTCAGACCCGTGCGGAGAACTCTTCGGTAACACCGGGCGGCGCCTTCGCCGCGGCTCGGACGGTCCGGCCGCCACCCCGGCCGCCACCTGGGCCACAGCTCCGACCGCGGCCCGTCCGGTGCCCGGTCGTGCCCGGGCCGCCCCCGGTCGGGGCACAGCCGGACGGATGGGGGAAAATCGGCGGCGACGGGTCGAGTCCGCCCGTCGAAGGAGGCGGGACGGCGTACGGTGCGCGGTCCGAGCCCTGAGGGTCGGGTGCACGGGCGCTCGGGCGTTCGCAGGTCCGGAACGCGCGGAACCGCGGACGCGGACGGCCCGGACGTTCGGAAGCGAGGAGGAGGTGGCCGCAGTGGGAGCCGAGGCGGGAGGCCGGGCCGGGCAGCTGAGGAGCAGCGGCCTGCGGCACGGCTGGACGACGGGTGCCTGCGCCACTGCCGCCGCCAAGGCCGCCTACACCGCGCTGCTCACGGGCGGGTTCCCGGACCCGGTGACGATCACCCTGCCCAAGGGCCAGCGGCCCGCCT
Source organism: Kitasatospora sp. NPDC001539 (assembly GCF_040298565.1). Lineage (NCBI taxonomy): Bacteria > Bacillati > Actinomycetota > Actinomycetes > Kitasatosporales > Streptomycetaceae > Kitasatospora > Kitasatospora sp. NPDC001539. Next base: position 2,490 of record NZ_JBEPAK010000176.1, read on the forward strand.
TCGCGCTCGCCGTCGAGGAGCTGGTCCAGCGGGGGAGCGAGCCGGTCGGCGCCATGGCCGGGGTGGTGAAGGACGCCGGTGACGACCCGGACGTGACCCACGGCGCGCTGATCCGGGCGACGGTACGGGCCGCCGAGCCCGGCGCCGGGGTGGTGTTCCGGGCCGGCCCAGGGGTCGGGACGGTCACCAAGGCGGGGCTGCCGCTGCCGGTCGGCGAGCCGGCGATCAATCCGGTGCCCCGGCAGATGATCCGGGACGCCGTGGCCGAGGTGGCGGCGGCGCACGGCGGCAGCGGTGACGTGGTGGTCGAGGTCTCCGTCGACCATGGGGAGGAGATCGCCCGGTCGACCTGGAACCCGCGGCTGGGCATCCTCGGCGGCCTCTCCATCCTCGGCACCACCGGGATCGTCGTCCCCTACTCCTGCTCCGCCTGGATCGACTCGATCCGCCGCGGCGTGGACGTGGCCCGGGCCGCCGGGCGCACCCACGTCGCCGGCTGCACCGGTTCGACCTCGGAGAAGGTCGCGGTCGCGGTGCACGGCCTGCCGGAGGACGCGCTGCTCGACATGGGCGACTTCGCCGGTGCCGTCCTCAAGTACCTCAAGCGCCACCCGGTGCCCCGGCTGACCATCGCGGGCGGCTTCGCCAAGCTGTCCAAGCTCGGCTACGGCCACCTCGACCTGCACTCGGCGCGCTCCCAGGTGGACAAGGGCTACCTGGCCGAACTGGCCCGGCGCGGCGGGGCGGACGAGGCCCTGGTCGCGGCGGTCGCGGCGGCCAACACCGGGCTGGAGGCGGTGCAACTGTGCCGGGCGGCCGGGGTGCCGCTCGGGGACCTCGTCGCCGAGGCGGCCCGGGCGACCGCGCTCGAGGTGCTGCGGGGCTCGCCGGTGGCGGTGGACGTCATCTGCATCGACCGCGCGGGCACCATCGTCGGCCGGGCGGAACCGCTCGGGCCCTGAACGGCGTCGACCCGGGTGCGCGGCTCGTGCGGCCAAGCTGTGTACGGTTGACCCACCCATACCGCGTGGTGATGTGAAGATCTGACGACCATACGGGGTGAGAATCGGACAAAAGTGGCGCCACGCCCGCCCTTGATTCCATTGCGATCTCAACCATGAGATATGGTCTGGCGGGTGACAGGCGACTACCTCACCCGTATCGGCACCCTCATCCGTACCGCGCGCCAGCACCGCGGCTGGTCCCAGGCGCAGCTCGGAGAGGCACTCGGAACCAGCCAGAGCGCGGTCAACCGCATCGAGCAGGGCAAGCAGAACGTCAGCCTTGAGATGATCGCCCGCATCGGGGAAGCCCTCGACAGCGAGATCGTCTCCCTCGGCTACTCCGGCCCGATGCACCTGCGCGTCGCCGGCGGCACCAGGCTCTCCGGCGCGATCGACGTCCGCAGCAGCAAGAACGCCTGCGTGGCGATCCTCTGCGCCTCGCTGCTCACCACCGGGCGCACCACGATCCGCAGCGTCGCCCGGATCGAGGAGGTCTACCGCATCCTCGAGGTGCTCACCAGCATCGGCGTCAAGAGCCGCTGGATCAACGAGGGCCGCGACCTCGAGCTCACCCCGCCGGCCGAGCTCGACCTCGCCGCGATGGACGTCGAGGCCGCCCGCCGCACCCGCAGTGTGCTGATGTTCCTCGGTCCGCTGATGCACCGCGCCGAGCGCTTCGCCATCCCGTACGCGGGCGGCTGCGACCTCGGCACCCGCACCGTCCAGCCGCACCTGACCGCACTGCGCCGCTTCGGCCTGGAGGTCGCCACCACCGGCGGCGCCTACCACGCGTCGGTCGAGCCCGGCGTCCCGCTGGACCGCCCGATCGTGCTGACCGAGCGCGGGGACACCGTCACCGAGAACGCCCTGCTGGCCGCCGCGCGCCACGACGGCGTCAGCGTCATCCGCAACGCCTCGCCGAACTACATGGTCCAGGACCTCTGCTTCTTCCTGGAGAAGCTGGGCGTCCGGATCGAGGGCATCGGCACCACCACCCTGACCGTCCACGGCGTCCCGGAGATCACCTGCGACGTCGACTACACCCCGGCCGAGGACCCGGTGGAGGCGATGAGCCTGCTCGCCGCGGCGGTGGTCACCGGCTCCGAGCTGACGATCCGCCGGGTGCCGATCGAGTTCCTGGAGATCGAGCTCGCGGTGCTGGAGGGCATGGGCCTCGACTACGACCGGACCCCCGAGTACCAGGCCCACAACGGCCACACCCGGCTGGTCGACCTCACCGTGCGGCCCTCCAAGCTGACGGCGCCGATCGACACCATCCACCCGATGCCGTTCCCCGGCATCAACATCGACAACGTGCCGTTCTTCGCGGCCATCGCCGCCGCCGCGCACGGCACCACGATGATCCACGACTGGGTCTACGACAACCGCGCGATCTACCTCACCGAGCTGACCCGGCTCGGTGCGGACGTCAAGCTCCTCGACCCGCACCGCGTCCTGGTCCAGGGCCCCACCCGCTGGCGCGCCGCCGAGATGATGTGCCCGCCCGCCCTGCGCCCGGCCGTGGTCATCCTGCTCGCCATGCTCGCCGCCCAGGGCACCTCCGTCCTGCGCAACGTCTACGTCATCAACCGCGGGTACGAGGACCTCGCCGAGCGCCTCAACTCGATCGGCGCCCAGATCGAGACCTTCCGCGACATCTGAGCCCCCGACCTCCCGTCACCCCGCTGACCGGTCTCACCCGCTGAGGCCGGTCAGCAGCACGGCGACGTCCAACCCGGTCCCCAGGTAGCCGACGAACACCGGGTTGTTCAGCGCCCACGGCGAACGCCGCTCCCGGACCCGGCTGCGGTGCCTCACTCGCCGGTGGAGCCGTCGAGGTGCTCGCGCAGGAGGTCGGCGTGGCCGTTGTGGCGGGCGTACTCCTCGATCATGTGGGTGAGGATCCAGCGTAGCGAGAAGACCTCCTCGCCGTGGTGGCCCAGGACGTCCAACGACTCCGCGGCGGCGACGAGTTCCCTGGCGTGGTCGCACTCGCGGCGCCACACCGCGAAGGCCTCCTCCGGGTCCGCGGTCTCGACGTCGAACTCGGCGAAGGTGCCGTCGGGGTGCTTCCAGAAACCGGGGACGGCCTCGTCTCCGAGGACGTTGCGGAACCAGCTGCGCTCCACCTCGGCCAGGTGGCGGACCAGGCCGAGCAGCGAGAGGCCGGAGGGCGCCAGCACGCGGGTGCGCAGTTGTCCGGTGGTGAGACCGGCGCACTTCATCGCGAGGGTGTCGCGCTGGCGGTCCAGGAAGCTCGCCAGGGTGGTGCGTTCGTCGGCGGTGCGCTGGGTCTCGCTGCGCCCGGTCCCGGTGCGCCGGTCTTCGCTCATGGGGGGCATCCTGCCGGACGGCCGGGCGGGGCCGCCCGGCGGTTCCACGGGTTGGACTCAGCCCGGCCGCCCCGACTGATCCACCCAGCGCAGCGCGCCCTCGACGTCCGGTACGACCGGCACGCCGTCCGGCGCGGGCGGCCGCTGCACCACGATGACGGGCAGCCGCAGTCCGCGGGCGGCGGCGAGTTTGGGTGCCGTCGCGGCGCCGCCGCTGTCCTTGGTGACCAGGAGGTCGATGCCCCGGGCCCGCAGCAGCGCCTCCTCGCCCTCGAGGGTGAACGGGCCGCGGTCCAGCAGGACTTCGAACGACGGCGGCAGCGGCGGCTCGGGCGGGTCCACCGAGCGGGCGACGAAGTGGACTCCGTCGACGTGGGCGAAGGCGGCGACGCCCTGCCGGCCGATGGTGAGGAGGACCCGCTCCCCGCGCCGGGGCAGCAGGTCGGCCGCCGCGGCGAGCGAGGGCGCGGTGAGCCAGCGGTCGCCGTCGACGGGCGCGAAGCCCGGGCGGCGCAGCACCAGCAGTGGCACGCCGGTGGCGGCGGCCGCGAGCGCGGCGTTGCCCGAGATGCGGGCGGCGAAGGGGTGGGTGGCGTCGACGACGGCGTCCACCCCTTCGGCGCGCAGCCACGCGGCCAGTCCGTCCGGGCCGCCGAAGCCGCCGATCCGCACCTCCCCGGCGGGCAGCCGGGGGCGGGCGACCCGGCCGGCCAGTGAGCTGGTCACCCGCAGGCCGGCGCGGCCGTCGAGGGCGGCGGCGAGGGCCCGTCCCTCCGTCGTCCCGCCGAGGATCAGCAGGTGGCGCATCACGCCCCGCAGGGCTCGTGCGGGCGCTCGCGGTCCGCCGAGTAGAGGTGGCTGTCGCGGAACTGCTCGGCGGCGAGGGTGCGGCCGACGATGATGACGGCGGTGCGGACCACGCCCGCCGCCTTGACCTGCCCGGCGATGTCGGCGAGCGTGCCGCGCAGCACCAGTTCGTCGGGGCGGCTGGCCATCGCGACCACGGCGGTCGGGCAGTCCGCGCCGTAGTGGGGGAGCAGTTGCTCGACGACGTCGTCCACGTACCCGGCGGCCAGGTGCAGCACCAGCAGGGCGCCGCTGCGGCCCAGGGTGGCGAGGTCCTCGCCCGCCGGCATCGGGGTGGCGCGCTTGGCGATCCGGGTGAGGATCACGGTCTGCCCGACCGTCGGGACGGTCAGCTCGCGCTTGAGCGCGGCCGCGGCCGCGGCGAAGGCGGGCACGCCCGGGACGACCTCGTACGGGACGGCTGCCGCGTCCAGCCGGCGCATCTGCTCCGCGACGGCGGAGAAGACGGACGGGTCGCCGGAGTGCAACCGGGCCACGTCCTGGCCGGCCCGGTGCGCGGCGACCAACTCGGCGGTGATCTGGTCCAGGTTGAGCTGCGCGGTGTCGACCAGCCGGGCGCCGGGCGGGCACTCGTCCAGCAGCTCGCGCGGGACGAGGCTGCCGGCGTACAGGCAGACCTCGGCCCGGGCCAGGATGCGCTGGCCGCGGAGGGTGATCAGGTCGGCCGCACCCGGGCCGGCTCCGATGAAGTAGACGGTCACGAGGCGTCCTCCTGGGGGGTGTCGGGCTTGACGGCGGACCACTGGGTGACCGGCATGGCCTGCCGCCACCCGGTGAAGCCGCCCACCGGAACGGCGTGGGCGACGGCCAGCTTGACGAGTTCCCCGCCGTGGCGCCGGTACCACTCGGTGAGCAGCGCCTCGGACTCCAGCGTCACGGTGTTGGCGACCAGGCGGCCGCCGGGGCGCAGCTCGGCCCAGCAACTGTCCAGCAGGCCGGGCACGGTGAGGCCGCCGCCGATGAACACCGCGTCGGGGGCGGGGAGTTCGGCGAGCGCGGCGGGGGCGGAGCCGGTCACCACCCGCAGCCGGGGCACGCCGAGCGCGGCGGCGTTGCGGGCGATGCGCCCGGCCCGGACGGGGTCGCGTTCGATGCTGACCGCCTGGCAGTCGCGGTGGGCGCGCAGCCATTCCACGGCGATCGAGCCGGATCCGCCCCCGACGTCCCAGAGCAGTTCGCCGGGGGAGGGGGCGAGGGTGGCGAGGGTGGCGGCCCGCACGTGCCGCTTGGTGAGCTGGCCGTCGCTCTCGTAGGCGGCGTCGGGCAGACCGGGCACGAGGGAGCTGCGGGGGCCTTCGCCGAGTTCGAGGGCGATGACGTTCAGCGGATCCCCGGCGGGGTGCGGCCAGCCGTCGGCGGGGCCGTCCAGCCGGCGCTCGGCGGGGGAGCCGAGCTGTTCCAGGACGTGCAGGCGGGCGCCGCCGTACCCGCGTTCGGTGAGCAGCGCGGCGACGGCGGCCGGAGTGGCGGCGTCGGCGCTGAGCACCAGCAGGCGGCGGCCCGGGTGGAGGGCGAGCGAGAGGGTGTCCAGCGGGCGGCCGACCAGACTGATCACCTCGGGGGCCTCCAGCGCCCAGCCGAGCCGGGCGCAGGCGTAGGACACGGACGAGGGGTGGGGCAGCACGCGCAGCCGCTCGGCGCCGACGGTCTCTGCGAGGGTGCGGCCGATGCCGTAGAACATCGGGTCGCCGCTGGCCAGGACGGCGACGCGGCGCTCGGCGTGCGCGGCGAGCAGCCCGGGTACGGCCGGGCGCAGCGGCGACGGCCAGGGGACGCGTTCGGCGGTGACGGTGTCGCGGGGCAGCAGCTCCAGCTGCCGGGGGCCGCCGATGACCACCTGGGCGGCCTGCAGCTCGGCGCGGGAGGCGGCGGCGAGGCCGGCCCAGCCGTCGGCCCCGATCCCGACGACGGCGATCGGATGGGACAGCTCGGGCACCGGGTGGCTCCTCGTCGTTCGGCGGGCCGGCGGGAGGTGGATCCCACCAGCCGGGGCAGCCTACCTGGCGGTTCGCGGCCGCTCGGCGGCTCCCCCGGCCTTCACCGGTCCGCCCAGTCGCCCGGCCATCACCGGTCCGCCCAGTCCCCCGAGGGGATCAGGGCCGGCCGCTCCCGCAGCCGTGCCTCCGCGGCCGGTCCGGCGAGGTACACCCACGCGTCCCGCAGCTCGCCCGCCGCCGTCCGCACCGCCAGCCGCCGCCGCACGTACAGCCCCGTCCCGTCCGCCCGGCAGTCCTCCAGCCGGTCCAGCGCCGCGAGCGCCCCGGCGTACGCGCCCGCCCGTACGGTGATCAGCTCGCCCGTGATCCGCCGCCCGGGCGTCGGGTCGAGGACCGCGTAGGGGAAGCCCGGGCCCGCGTGGAGGGCCGCGCCGACCAGCACCGCCGGGCGGATCTCGGCGCAGCGCCCGGCCAGGTGCACGGCGTGGTTGCGGCCGTCGCTGCGCAGCGTGCCGTACACGAAGAACGGCAGCGCCTGTTCGGCCGGCGGGGCCTCCTCGGGTACGGACACGGGTTCGACCTCCTCGGGGCGGGAGGGCCCACGGTACGTCCTGCCGCCCGAACGGTGATACCCGGTGGCGCGGTGGGCGTCCGATGCGCTGTCATGGCGGTGTTCTGCCAGCAGCGTCCAAGGGGGACACCCATGACATCGCCCGCCTCCTCCCAACCGGCGACCACCTCCGGTGGCAGCCCGGACCCCGGCGTCCGCGACGTCCGCGACGTCCCCCCGGCTTCTCCGGGCCCCACCGCCGCTCCGGACGCCGCCGGCCCGACGATCCCGACGGGTCCCGCCGACCTCGCCCGCCCCGCGGACGCCGCCGAGCCGGCCACCCGCCTGGGCGGCGCGGTCTGGCTCGCGCTCGGCGTGGTCTACGTCGTCTGGGGCTCCACCTACCTGGGGATCCGGATCGCGGTGGAGACGATGCCGTCGTTCCTCTCCGCCGCGGCCCGCTTCCTCACGGCGGGCCTGGTGCTGGTCGGCTACCTGCTGGTCCGCCAGGGCCCGGCCGCTCTGCGGGTGAGCGGTCGCCAGCTGGCCTCCGCCGCCCTGGTCGGCGTGCTGCTGCTGACCGGCGGCAACGGGCTGGTGGTGCTGGGCGAGACCTCCGTCCCCTCCGGACTGGCCGCCCTGCTGGTGGCCGCCGTCCCGCTCTGGATGGTGGTGTTGACGTCCTTCGGCGGCGAGCGCCCCGGGCGGGCCGAGATCGGCGGGGTGCTGCTGGGCCTGGTCGGCCTCGGGGTGCTGTCCGCTCCCGCGATCGGCGGGTCGGTCAAGCCGCTCGGCGTGGTCCTGGTCATCTGCGCGACCCTGACCTGGGCGGCGGGCTCGTTCGCCAGCAAGCGGATCCCCATGCCGGGCAACGTGCTCACGGCGAGCGCGTACCAGATGCTGGCCGGCGGCCTCTGCGATCTGCTGATCGGCCTGGTGCGCGGTGAGCAGCACGGGTTCGACCTCGCGGCCGTCTCCGGCCGCTCCTGGCTGGCCCTGGCCTACCTGGTGCTGTTCGGCTCGCTGCTCGCCTTCACCGCGTACGCCTGGCTGCTGCGGTCCGCCCCGCTCACCCTGGTGGCCACCTACGCCTACGTGAACCCGGTGGTGGCGGTGCTGCTGGGTTGGCTGATCCTGGCCGAGCCGCTGACCGGCCCGACCCTGGCGGGCGGGTCGATCGTGGTGGCCGGCGTCTGCCTGGTGGTGAGCGTCAGTCGGCGGCCGGGGCGTTCGGCGAAGGCGAAGCCGGCGTCCGCTCGTAGGTGAGGACGACGTTCCCGCGCTCGAAGACCCGGCTGTCGGTGAGCGTGAAGGCGCGCGGCTCGAAGCCCGCCCGGAACAGCGGGATGCCGGATCCGGCCACCACCGGGTACTGCTTGACGACCAGTTCGTCGATCTCGGGCAGCAGCTGACCGGCCAGGTCGGCGCCGCCGCAGAGCCAGATGCCGAGCCCGTCCTCCCGCTTGAGGCGACGGACGACGGTCAGCGGGTCCTCGGCGGTGACCTCCACGGCCGGGTCCGGGCTCGTCGCCAGCGTGCGGGAGAAGACGATCTGCCGCAGGTGGGCGTACGGGCTGGTGAGTCCGACGGCCAGCCCGACGTCGTAGCTGCCGCGGCCCTGGAGCACGGTGTCGAAGCGCTTGTTGGGCGCCTCCGCGATGCCGACTGCCGCGCGCCCGGGGGTGGCGATGGTCTCCGGGTACTCGGAGAACAGTGTCGGAGCGTAGTCCTCGGTCACGAACGGGGCGAAGAACTCGTAGCCGCCGTCCGGGGCGGCGATGAAACCGTCGATGGTGGCGCCGACGACGTAGCTGAGCTTGCGCATACAGGTCCTTGGGGTCGAGGGGTGGGGCGGTCGGGGCCCGGACGGGTAAGGCGTCCAGGTCGGCAACCACTATGATCATAGTACTCCAGGCGTAGTGGTTGCCAGCCCCTGCGGAATCTTCCGCCCTGCGGGGATCTCGCGCCCTACGGGATCTCGCGCCCCACGGGGCCTCCCCGGCAGCTCCACCGCCCGGAGGCCCCCTAAGGCGCGGGCGAGCGCAGGAGGGAGAATCGGCCCATGGTCCAGAACCCCGCCCGCCGCACCGCCCTTGCCGACGCCGCCATCGAGGTCCTCGCCCGGGAGGGTGCCAGGGGCCTCACCTTCCGCGCCGTCGACGTGCAGGCCGGCGTGCCCAACGGCACGGCCTCCAACTACTTCGCCAACCGGGACCAGCTGCTGCACCAGACCGCACGGCACATCCACCAGCGGCTCACCCCCGACCCGGCGATCCTCGCCGAGCTGCTGCGCGCCCCCCGCGACCGCAAGCTGGTCGCCGCCCTGATGCACGACCTCATCCGCCGCATCGCCGCCGACCGGGCCGGCTACCTCGCGATGCTCGAACTGCGCCTGGAAGCCACCCGCCGCCCCGAGCTGCGGGCCCAGCTCACCGGCACCGTCCGCGAGGAGCTGGAGGCCAACATCGCGTACCACCTCGGCGAGGGCCTGCCCGGCGACCGCCGTACCGTCGTCGTCCTCTACCTCGCCATGACCGGCCTGATCGTCGAACACCTCACCCTCCCCGAGGTGTTGGGCGCCGACGGGCTGCCCGCGCTGATCGACGCCGCCGTCGAGCGGATCGTGCCGGCGCTCTGAAGCCCGCGCCCGTTCGGCGTCCGTTCGGCGCCCGCGGTCAACCCGTGCCGGTCCGGCGCCCGTTCGGCGTCCGTCCGGCGCCCGCGGTCAGCGCTCGTACGGCGGTTTGCCCGTCCACCAGTTGCCCGGGGCCTCCGGGTCGCGGCTGGTCCAGTACTCGATGATCGCACTCGTGAACTCGGCGGCCGACAGCGTCCCGTCCCCGTCGAGGTCGAGGTGGTGGAAGGCCTCGTCGGCGTCGTCCCGGCTGAGGCCGGCGAAGTGGCCGCGCTGGAAGACGAAGAACTCGCCGGCGTCCACCGTCCCGCTGCGGTCGGCGTCGGCCACGGTGAGGAAGGCCTCGGCGAGCGAGCCCAGGATCTCCCGGGCGGCCTCCGGGTCGTCGGCGAGCGAGCCGGTCGAGGCGACGAACTGCTGGCGCGTGATCGCCTCCGTCCCGGCGGGCTTCCCGGCGAGGTGCAGGTCGTGCCAGATGGTCAGGTAGGCGCGGACGATGACGGCCTCCGCCTCCGAGCCCTCCCGGTGGCCGAGCGAGCGGGCCACCGACTGGCCCATCAGCACGTGGTCCCGCTCGGTGAGCAGGCCGTCCCCGTCCGCGTCGAGGTGGTCGAAGCCGTGGTTGATCTTCGCGATGAGCAGGTCGTCCGACACAGGGCCCCTCCGGTGGGGATTTCCGCGGCTCCAGGGACGCGCACAGGGGGTGTCGCGTCGCCAGCACGCTAATGCCTCGAGCCCGCTCGCGCAGCCGAACCGGGGGGCGAACCGCGAGGCCGGCGGCCCCGGCTCAGCCGCTCTGCCGGTCGGCCCGGACGTACGCCACCGGGAGCAGGTCCGACACCGGCAGGGCGCCCAGCCGGCCGTGCCGCTCGACGATGACCCGCGCCCCCGGGAAGTGGTCCAGCAGCACCTGGCGGCAGCGCCCGCACGGCGGCACCACCCCGCGCCCCTCGTCGGCGAAGGCCGGCACCGTGGTCAGGTCGTAGGCTCCCTGCCCGGCCGCCGCCCCGATGAGCACCAGCTCCGCGCACGGGCCGCCGGTGAAGTGGTGGACGTTCACGGCCGTGAAGATCCGGCCGTCGGCGTTGCGGCCGGCCGCCGCCACGGTGCGGTCGTCGCCCCGCGCGTACCGCTCGGCCACCGCCCGGGCCGCCGCGACGAGTTCCGCGTCGACCTCTCCGTCGATCGTTCCGTCGACCTCCGCGTGATCGTCAGCCGCATGACCGATGCCGGACATGGCCGCCGGTCCTCCCGGGCCGAAGGGATGGAACCGGCCGAACCGGATCGAGACGGGGCCGACCTCACACGCCTCGATCACGGCCGTGCGGCCCGTCGTCGCGCCACTTCTCCCACTCCTCCGCGCGGAGCCGCCTCCCGCCCCGCCCCCGGCGCCCCACCGCCCGGTCCGGGCACCCGCCCGGACGCCCCGCCCGGACCTGCCCGTACCGCATGCTGAGACCCCCGCGCCGGTCCCCGCCGTGTTGGTACGATCCCGGTGGACCGCGACTGGCGCGTGGGGATGGAATCGACCATCGGGAAGCGGTCCCGTGAACCTCACGTCGAGTTGCCGAGCGCCTGGGCCCCCCGCATCGCCGTCAGGAGACCGCCATGGCCCAGCCCACGCAGACCCCCCACACCGCCGCCGCCCCCGCGGCCGACACCGCCTTCCGCAGCGCCCTGGACGTCGTGGCCGGCGTCGAACCGCGGATCGCCGCCGCCATCGGCCGGGAACTGGAGGACCAGCGCGCCTCCCTCAAGCTGATCGCCAGTGAGAACTACGCCTCGCCGGCCGTCCTGCTCGCCATGGGCAACTGGCTCAGCGACAAGTACGCCGAGGGCACCGTCGGCCGCCGCTTCTACGCCGGCTGCCGCAACGTGGACACCGTCGAGGCCATCGCCGCCGAGCACGCCCGGGAACTGTTCGGCGCCCAGCACGCCTACGTCCAGCCGCACTCCGGCATCGACGCCAACCTCACCGCCTTCTGGGCCGTCCTCTCCCAGCGGGTCGAGAGCCCCGCCCTGGAGCGGGCGCGGGTCCGCAACGTCAACGACCTCACCGAGCAGGACTGGGCCCGGCTGCGCCAGGACCTCGGCAACCAGCGCATGCTGGGCATGTCCCTGGACACCGGCGGCCACCTCACCCACGGCTTCCGGCCCAACATCTCGGGCAAGATGTTCGAGCAGCGCAGCTACGGCACCGACCCGGCCACCGGCCTGATCGACTACGACGCGCTGCGGGAGACCGCCCGCGAGTTCCGCCCGCTGATCATCGTGGCCGGCTACTCGGCCTACCCGCGACTGGTCGACTTCGCCCGGATGCGCGAGATCGCCGACGAGGTCGGCGCGACCCTGATGGTCGACATGGCGCACTTCGCCGGCCTGGTCGCCGGCAAGGTGCTCACCGGCGACCACGACCCGGTGCCGCACGCCCACATCGTCACCACGACCACCCACAAGTCCCTGCGCGGCCCGCGCGGCGGCATGGTGCTGAGCAACGCCGAGCTGGCCGAACACGTCGACCGCGGTTGCCCGCTGGTGCTCGGCGGCCCGCTGTCGCACGTGATGGCCGCCAAGGCCGTCGCGCTCGCCGAGGCCCGCCGCCCGGAGTTCCGGGCCTACGCCCGCGCGGTGGTGGACAACGCCCGGGCGCTCGCCGACGGCCTGCTGCGCCGCGGCGGCACGCTGGTCACCGGCGGCACCGACAACCACCTGGTGCTCGCCGACGTCTCCGGCTACGGCCTGACGGGACGTCAGGCGGAAACCTCGCTGCTCGACTCGGGCATCGTCACCAACCGCAACTCCGTCCCGCTGGACCCGAACGGCGCCTGGTACACCTCGGGCGTGCGCCTGGGCACCCCGGCCCTGACCACCCGGGGCCTGGGCACCGCCGAGATGGACGAGATCGCCGCCCTGATCGACACCGTGCTGCGCGCCACCGCTCCCGCCGCCGGTGCCAACGGCAGCCCCTCCAAGGCGCACTACACCCTCGACGAGTCCCTGCGCGACGGCGTCGCCAAGCGCGCCGCGGACCTGCTCGCGCCCTTCCCGCTGTACCCGGGCGTCGAGCTGGTCTGACGCCGGCCGGGGGCTGCCGGGCCCGAC
>NZ_JBEPAK010000177.1:0-14917 GCF_040298565.1 Kitasatospora sp. NPDC001539
GGCCGGTCCGCCTCGCGCCCTCGGAAGGGGTGGTCTCAGTGGCCGAACAGGTGCCGGCCGTGCCGCCGCCCCGCCTCGCCCGGTACGTCGCCGGCCCGGCCGCCCTGGTCGGCCGCCCGCTCCTCCGGCATCACGGGAGCCGTCCGCGCCCCGGTGTCGCCGAACTCCGGCCGCTCGGCCGGCTCCGCCGGGCGGACGCCGCGGTGGGTGTGGCGCCCCGCCGCGCGGGCGCGCCGCCGCCTCGGCCACATCAGGGCCAGGCCCAGGCAGAACAGCAGGGCGAGGGCGACCCCGGACAGGAAGATCCCGAGGCTGTCGAGCTTCACGAGGTCGTTGCCGAGGATCGTGACCTGGTACTCCGGCCCGCCGGAGAGGTTGTCGGCGATCAGGAGCCCGATGAAGGCACCGGACGCCGCCATCAGCAGAAGTCCTAGCAGCAGCATGGGAATCAATCCTCTTCCGTCCCGGTCTCGGCCCCCGGTGTCGCGGCCGCGCCTACCCGGCGGACCCGACTCGTAACGTCCGGTCCGGACGGGCCGCGCGGCCCGTCGGAACCGGGCGGACCATGGAAGGACGGGCCATCGCGGAGGAGCACCTCGCGCGGACTGTTTGGCCCGATCCGACCGGGCATACGCCGGACAGGTCCTGGACCGCTTCGAACCGGACGAGACGATCATGAACGAGCATCCATCCACCACGACCGGCCCCCCGCGGCCGCCGTCCGGGCCGTCGATGCTGCTCCACCCGGTGGGCACGGTGACCGCCACCGTCCACCGGGTGCCGGGCGCGGACGCGGTCGGCAGCGCCGTCAACGGCGTGCTGGACACCGTCGGTCTGGTGTCGCCCCGGGCGCGCCGCATCGCCGCCTACGCCGGCGCCGGGCTGCTCGGCGCGCTGGGCGCCGTGGAGTGGCCGGTGGCCGCCGCCGGTGCGGCGGCCGTCTGGCTGACCCAACCGCGGCCCGCGGCCGCCGAGGAGGCCGCGGCGGCCTCGGTCCGGCCCGGCCCGGGGAAGACCGCCTCCGGCGGCCGGAGCCGGACCGCGACCAGGAGCCGTACGACGACCAAGGCGTCCGGGCCGGCCGGAACGCCCTCCGGCGGTACGACCACCCGCGGCACGAGCGGCGGAGCGCCCCGGCGCCGGCCCGGGCCGGCGTCCTGAACGGCGGGCGCCCGCATGCTTCCGCGTCTGCTCACCAGGCTCTCCGCGACCGGCGCCGGGCTGGCGCTCGCCGTGCCGACGGCGGTCGTCCGCCGGGCCGTCCCGGTCGCCCGCACCGCCGCGCAGGCGGCGTCCGAGGCAGCCGGGGCCGGGGTGCGCACCGGCGCGCACGGGGCCGCGGAGGCGATCGCCACCACGCGGCGGGTCGGACGGGTGGCCGTGAACGCCGCCGAGGCCGGCCGGGGCTACTGGCGGGCCGGCGCCCGGCTGCAACTGCCGCTGCGGCCCGGACCGGGTGCGGCCGGCCGGGCGCGGAACGTGGAGGCCGCCGCCCGCAAGGTCGCCGTGGCGCTGGCCCGCCGGCCGGACGTCATCGCCGCCTACTGGGACGGCGGCCTGGCCCGGCTGGTCGTGCAGCTGACCGAGGACGCCGTCACCGACCGGGTGGTGGGCCGGGCCACCGAACTCGCCGCCCGCGAACGACTGGAGGCGGCCGACGAGGAGTCGGACGAGGAGACCCTGGAGTCGGCCCACCCGGACCGCATCGGCGGCGTCCGCACCCAGGCGTTCGGCCTCGCCTGCGACGCCGTCGGCCTGGCCACCGCCGTCGGGGCGCGGACCGTCCGCCTGCGCAGCGCCCCCCGGCTGGTCACCGCGGGCGCGGGCCTGCTCTGCGAGGACCCGGACGTCCGCCGGGAGCTGCGGCGCCGCCTCGGGAGCACCACCACCGACCTGGTGCTGGCGGCCGCCGGAGCCGCCGCCCACGGCATCGGGCGCTCCCCCACCGCGCTGGTGCTGGACGCGGTGCTCCGCACGGGCCGCCTGCTGGAGGCGGTCGGCGCAGCGGCCGCCTTCGACCACGCCCACGACACCGTCTGCGCGGCGGGGCGGGTCAGCGTGGCGCCCGACCGGACCGCCCGGCCGCCGCTGCACCCGCTGCCCACCGAGGAGTACGCCGGGCAGGCCGTGGTCGGCACCCTGCTCGGCGCCGCCTCCACCGCGCTGATCACCCGTGACCTCACCGAGACCGCCGAGGCCCTGGTCGCCGGGAACCCCAAGGCCGCCCGCTACGGGCCGGACGCCTTCACCGCCGTGCTCGGCACCGAACTCGCCCGCGAGGGCGTGCTGGTCCGCAACCCGGACCGGCTGCGGCGCCTGGAGCTGGTGGACACCGTGGTCCTGCACCCCGACGCCCTGCGCGGCAGGGCGCGCACCGTCCTGCACGTCAATCCGAACGCTCCCGACTGGGACCACGACCGGCTGTGGCTGGCGGCCGCCGCCGCGCTCGGCACCGCCGGCACCGGCGCCGGGCCCGCAACCGTCGGCGAGCCGGAGACCCGGGCCGCCGCCGGGCCCTCCGCCCCGCCCGCCGCGGAGTCCGGGACGCGGACCGGCGCCGACCGCGCACGGATCCACCTGCGGCCCGTCCCCGACCAGCGCGGCTCCGACACCGGGCTGATGATCGCCGGCGCCGACGGGGCCGACGTGGGCACCGTCCTGATCGGCCGTGAGATCGACCCGCGCGCCGAGGCCGCCCTGGACGCGGCCCGGCGGGCCGGGCTCCACGTCGTCCTCGCCGACGACGGAACGCTCGGCGACTTCGGCGCCCTTGCCGACCAACTGGTCGGCGCGGAAAGGCCGTTGGCCGAGGTCGTGACCGAACTCCAGCGGGACGGCCACGTGGTGCTCACCGTCGCCCACGTCCCCGCCGGCGACGGCCGGACGCCCTCCGAGGCCGCCGGTGAGGTGCTCGCCGCCCTGCTCCGCGGCGACCTCGCCGTCGCCGTCACCGACGACGACAGCGCGGTGGTGTGGGGCGCGGACCTGCTGGCCCTGCACGGGCTGGACGCGGTCTGGCGGCTGCTGGCCGCCATCCCCGCCGCCCGGTCGGTTGCACGGCACTCCACCACCCTCGCCGAGGCCGGCACCGCCCTGTCCGGCCTCTTGGTCGTCACCCGCGGCAGACGGGCACGCGGCACCTTCCCCGTCGCGGCCCGCCTCTCCCCCGTCAACCTCGCGACGGCCGCCGCGCTGCTCTCCGGCTGGCGCGCCGCACTGCGGGTCTCCGTCCAGGGCGCCCCGCACCCGCCGCCGCGGACCGCCTGGCACGCGCTGCCGCCGCGCGAGGCGCTGGCCCGGTTGCGGGCGGTCGGTGCCCGGCCCGCCCCTGCCGCGCTGCGCACGACCCGGGACGCCGTGCGCCGGACGGCCCGGCACCCGGCGTTCGGCCCCGCCCGCCAGGCCTTCCAGCTGGCCGGGGCGGTGCGCGCCGAACTGGACGATCCGCTCACACCGGTCCTGCTCGTCGGCGCGACGGCCTCCGCCCTGCTGGGCTCGCCGGTGGACGCCCTGCTGGTGGCCGGGGCCATGGGCATGAACGCGCTGGTCGGCGGCGTGCAGCGGCTCCGGGCCGAGAACGCCATCTCCGCGCTGGAGATGGCGCAGCGTCAGGTCGCGCACCTGGTCCGGGACGAACGGGCCCAGGACGAACGGGCCCAGGACGAACGGGCCCAGGGCGAGCGGACCCGCACCGTGGACGCCTCCCGGCTGAGGCCCGGTCAACTGATCGAGCTGAACACGGGCGAGGTGGTGCCCGCCGATGCCCGGTTGCTCGACGTCGACGACCTGGAGGTCGACGAGTCCGCCCTGACCGGCGAGTCGCTCCCGGTCACCAAGCAGGTGGACGCCACCCCCGAGGCACCGGTCGCCGATCGGCGGTGCATGGTGTTCGAGGGCACCACCGTGGTGGCCGGGCAGGCTCGGGCCGTCGTGGTCGGCACCGGGCAGGACACCGAGGCCGGCCGCGCCGCCCACCTGGCCGCCCGGACACCCCCGCCCGGCGGCGTCCAGGCCCGACTGCGCCAACTGACCGACCGCAACCTGCCGTTCACCCTCTTCGGCGGCGCCGCCGTGGCGGTGCTCGCCCTGCTCCGGGGCCGCCCCGTCCGCGAGGCCGTGCAGGGCGGGCTCGCGGTCGCCGTGGCCGCCGTGCCGGAGGGGCTTCCGCTGGTGGCGACCGTCGCCCAGCTCTCGGCTGCCCGCCGGCTCAGCCGGCACGGACTCCTGGTGCGCACCCCCCGGGTGCTGGAGGCGCTCGGCCGGATGGACACCGTCTGCTTCGACAAGACCGGCACCCTCACCGAGAACCGCCTGCGGGTCAGCAGGATCGGCACGGCGGACGGCCGCCTGCACCCCGCGGACGCGCCCGAGGCCGAAGCCGTCCTGCGGATGGCCGCGCGGGCCTGCCCGCCGCCCGACGACGGACCGGTCGCCCACGCCCACTCCACCGACGAGGCGGTGCTCGCCGCCGCCCCCGAACCGGCCTGGACGCCCGCCCAGAGCCTGCCCTTCGAGGCCAGTCGCGGCTACGCCGGCGCCACCGGAACGGACCAGGACGGACACCGGCTGCTGGTGGTCAAGGGCGCGCCGGAGGTCGTCCTGCCGGCCTGCACCGACGCCGGGGCCGACGCGGGCGCGACGGTCACCGCGCTCGCCGACGAGGGCCTGCGGGTGCTCACCGTCGCCGCCCGGGACTGGGACGGCGACGAGGAGGCCCTCGACCTGCCGCTGGGACGGCTGCGCCTGGTCGGGTTCGTCGCGCTGGCCGACACACCGCGCGCGGGCTCCGCGGCCCTGATCGACGGCCTGCGGCGGGCGCAGGTGCGGCCCGTCATGCTCACCGGCGACCACCCGGCGACCGCCCGGGCGGTCGCCGTCTCGCTGGGCTGGCCGGAGGACGTCGAGCTGGTGACCGGCGAGGACCTCGCCGCCCTGGACCGGGCCGGACGGGCCCGGCGGCTGCGCGACTGCGGCGTCGTCGCACGGGTCGCCCCCGAACAGAAGCTGCAGGTCGTCGAGGCGCTCCGGGAGGCGGGCCGGGTGGTGGCGATGGTCGGCGACGGCGCGAACGACGCCGCCGCGATCCGGGCGGCCGACATCGGCGTCGGCGTCGCCGCCCGCGGTTCGGCGGCCGCGCGCAATGCGGCCGACCTGGTCGTCACGGGCGACGAGCTGACCGTGCTGACCGACGCCGTCGCCGAGGGGCGTGCGCTGTGGCGCAGCGTGGCGGACGCGATCAGCATCCTGATCGGCGGGAACGCCGGTGAGATCGGCTTCTCCGTGCTCGGCACGCTGCTGTCCGGCAGCGCGCCGATGTCGACCCGGCAGATCCTGCTGGTGAACCTGCTCACCGACATGTTCCCGGCGATGGCGGTGGCCGCCACGCCCCGGGACACCGACAGCCCGGCCGACCCGGCCGAGCGCGGCGGCGCGGACGCCCCGGAGGGCGCGGACGCCCCCGACGGCCCGGACACTCCCGGCAGCCCGGACACTCCCGACGGCGCGACCGGTGCGGATCGCCCGGAGGCGCCGGACGCGCCGTCCGAGGGCACCGTCCCGTCGGCCTCCGAGGGCATCTCGGCGCTCGGGGAGCCGCTGAGCCGGCAGATCCGCCAGCGCGGCGCGGTCACCGCTGTCGGCGGGGCCACCGCCTGGCTGATCGGCACCGCCACCCCCGGCTCGGCGCGGCGCACCAGCACCATGGCCCTGTGCGGCGTGGTCGGCGCCCAGCTCGTCCAGACGCTCAGCGACCGGCGCAGCAGCGGGCTGGTCGTGGTGACCGTCCTCGGCTCCGCCGCGGCCCTCGTGCTGCTCGTGCAGACCCCCGGTGTCAGCCGGTTCTTCGGCTGCACCCCGCTCGGGCCGGTCGCCTGGGCGGGGGTCGCCGCCGCCGTCGGTGTGGCCGCCGTGGCGCCGCGCCACGTCCCGTCGGTGGAGCGGTTGTTGGTCCGCACCGCGGCACGCGGGGCGGCCACACTGCGGCACCGGCGCGGAGGCTGACCGCGGGCGGCCCGCCGGGCCGGGCGGGGGCTGCGCACCCGGGCGCACCCGGGGCCTTGCTCCGATGGGGTTGCTCCGCCCTCGCACGGAGGGAGGATCGCGCGGACCTGCACGCCCGGAACGGGCGTTTCGCACTAGGTTGCCCGCTATGGACGGAAACCAGGGTAGCGACACGTCTCCGGGCGGCCTGCCGGACTCCACCGCGCGGACGGGCCCCGGGCGACCGCCGCTCGGGGAGCGCGCCGCACGGGCCCTCGACCGGCGGCTCCCGCTCATGGAGGCGGGCAAGGAGCTGCTGCGCAAGGCGTTCCCCGACCACTGGTCGTTCCTGCTGGGCGAGCTGGCGCTGTACAGCTTCGTCGTGCTGCTGCTGACCGGGGTCTTCCTGACCCTCTTCTTCGATCCGAGCATGAGCGAGATCGACTACCACGGCTCCTACCTGCCGCTGCGCGGGGTCCGGATGTCCGAGGCGTACGCCTCGACGCTGCGGATCAGCTTCGAGGTGCGCGGCGGCCTGCTGGTCCGTCAGATCCACCACTGGGCGGCGCTGCTGTTCATCACGTCGATCTGCGTGCACCTGCTGCGGGTGTTCTTCACCGGTGCCTTCCGCCGCCCGCGCGAGCTGAACTGGGTGATCGGGGTCACGATGTTCAGTCTGGCGCTGCTGGAGGGGTTCTCCGGCTACTCCCTGCCGGATGACACCCTGTCGGGCACCGGGCTCAGGATCGCCGAGGGCGTCCTGCTCTCGGTGCCGGTCGTCGGCAGCTACCTCGGTTTCTTCGCCTTCGGCGGCGAGTACCCGGGGCACGTGATCGTCCCGCGGCTGTTCACCCTGCACATCCTGCTGGTGCCCGGCGTGCTGCTGGCGCTGGTCGGGGCGCACCTGACGCTGGTGGTGGTGCTGAAGCACACCCAGTGGGCGAAGCCGGGGCGGACCAACCGGAACGTGGTGGGCCACCCCTTCTTCCCGCAGTTCCTCGTCCGCACCACCGGCCTGGCGTTCACGATCGCCGGGATCCTGGCGCTGTCCGCCGTGTTCGCGGAGATCAACCCGATCTGGCGGTACAGCTCCTACCGGCCCGACATCGTCGGGGCCGGGGCCCAGCCCGACTGGTACATCGGGTTCATCGAGGGGGCGCTGCGGCTGATGCCGGCCGCGGAGACCGGGCTGGCGGGGCACACGGTGTCGTGGAACGCCTTCGTCCCCGCCCTGGTGGTGCCCGGGCTGCTGTTCGGGGCGCTGTTCGGCTACCCCTTCCTGGAGCGCTGGCTCACGCCCGACGGCGGGGAACACCACCTGTGCGACCGGCCGCGCAACAAGCAGACCCGCACCGGGCTGGGGGTGGCCGGGATCGTCTTCTACGCGGTGCTGCTGATCGCCGGCGGCAACGACGTGATCGCGTACGGGTTCGGCGTCTCGGTGAACGCGCTGACCTGGGTGCTGCGGGTGTCGGTGTTCGTGCTGCCGCCGCTGTCCTTCATGGTCACCCGGCGGCTCTGCCTGGCCCTCCAGGCCAGGGACCGGGCCCGGCTGCTGGAGGGTGACGAGACCGGCCGGATCGTCCAGTCCAGCTACGGCGGCTTCGTCGGGGGCCACCGGCCGGTCTCGGCGGCCGAACGCTACGCGATGGTGGTGCGCGAGGAGCCGCTGCCGCAGTCGCCGCCGGTGGACGCGCCGCGGACGGAACGGGTGCGGGCGGCGCTCGGCTCCTGGTACTACGGGGACGGGGTCGCCGTGACGACGCTCGAGCAGGAGGAGCGCCGGGTCGAGGCCGTCCTGACCGCGCCGGAGCACCCCCGGCCCGAGGAGCCGGCCGGCCCGCCCCGGGGCGGGGTGCTGGGCCGGCTGCTGCGCCGGGTCAGTCGCCGCCGCCGTGGTCGCGGTACTGGAAGGTGAACCCGAAGACCGCGACGGCGAGCACCAGCCCGCCGACGACGAGCAGCCACCGGGCGTAGACCAGGCCGAGCGCGAAGACCGTGAGCCCCGCCGCGGCGAGCACGGGGTAGCCGCTGCGGGGCGGGAAGAAGCCCAGCGGACCGGTGGCCTCGGCGACTTCGGCCTCCTTGCGGTCCTGCGGCCGGCCGCCGCCGTGCCGCTGGTGCTGGACGAACCAGAACAGCGTGACCAGCCCCGACATCAGGAACGCCACGGTCAGGATCGCCTTGCCGGCCGGTTCCCGGGCCCAGAACCCGTAGATCAGCCCGGTCACCGCGAAGAACACGGTCATGATGCCGAACAGCCGGCCCTCGTTCTTCATCGCCCGCCCTCCTGCCCGTCCTGGCCCTCCGGGGCGCCCTGGCCGCCAAGTGCGCGCCGCCCGCCGTACGGCAGGTCGGCTCCGCCGCCCGGTCGCTTCTCCGTGCCCACTTCCGGGTGGTGCAGGTCGAACGCAGGTGACTCGGAGCGGATCCGGGGCAGCGCGTGGAAGTTGTGCTCCGGCGGAGGGCTCGACGTGGCCCATTCCAGTGACCGGCCCCAGCCCCACGGGTCGTCCTGGCCGACCGGCGTGCCGTGCCGGGTGGTGGTCCAGACGTTGTAGAAGAACGGCAGGTTGGAGACCCCGAGGAGGAACGAGCCGATCGTCGCGAGCACGTTGAGGGAGGTGAAGCCGTCCACCTCGAGGTAGGTCGCGTACCGGCGCGGCATCCCCTGGGCGCCGAGCCAGTGCATCACCAGGAAGGTCGCCTGGAACCCCACGAAGAGGATCCAGAAGTGCACCTTCCCCAGGCGCTCGTCGAGCATCTTCCCGGTCAGCTTCGGCCACCAGAAGTAGAAGCCCGCGAAGGTCGCGAACACGACCGTCCCGAACAGGACGTAGTGGAGGTGGGCCACCACGAAGTAGCTGTCGGTGACGTGGAAGTCCACCGGCGGAGCGGCCAGCAGGATGCCGCTCAGCCCGCCGAACAGGAAGGTCACCATGAAGCCGATCGACCAGAGCATCGGGGTCTCGAACGACAGCGAGCCGTTCCACATCGTCCCGACCCAGTTGAAGAACTTCACCCCCGTGGGCACCGCGATCAGGAAGGACATCATCGAGAAGAACGGCAGCAGCACCTGCCCGGTGGCGAACATGTGGTGGGCCCACACCGACATCGACAGAGCGGTGATGGCGACGGTCGCGCCGATCATCCCGTAGTACCCGAACACCGGTTTGCGGCTGAAGACGGGGATGACCTCGGTGACGATCCCGAAGAACGGGATCGCGACGATGTACACCTCGGGGTGTCCGAAGAACCAGAACAGGTGCTGCCACAGCAGCGCTCCGCCGTTCGCCGGGTCGAAGACGTGCGCCCCGAGCTTGCGGTCCGCCTCCAGCATCAGCAGGGCGGCGGTGAGCACCGGGAAGGCCAGCAGCACCATGATCGAGGTGAACAGGACGTTCCAGCTGAAGATCGGCATCCGGAACAGGGTCATGCCGGGTGCCCGCAGGCAGGTGATGGTGGTGATGAAGTTGACCGAGCCCAGGATCGTCCCGAGGCCGGCCACCACCAGGCCGAGCGCCCACAGGTCGGGGCCGGTGCCCGGCGCGTGGGCCGGGCCGTTCAGCGGCGCGTAGGCGAACCAGCCGAAGGCGGGGGCGCCGTAGGTGGTGAGGAAGCTGCTGAGCACCATCAGCCCGCCCAGCAGGAAGGCCCAGTAGGTGAAGGCGTTCATCCGGGGGAAGGCCACGTCGGGCGCGCCGATCTGCAGCGGCATGATCGCGTTGGCGAAGCCGGCGAAGGTGGGGGTGGCGAACAGCAGCAGCATGATCGTGCCGTGCATGGTGAACAGCTGGTTGTACCGCTGGTTCGTCAGGAAACCGGTGTCCGGGCCCAGCAACTGCGTCCGCATCAGCAGCGCCATGAGGCCGCCCGCCAGGAAGAACCCGAAGGCCGTCGCCAGGTACAGGTTCCCGATCACCTTGTGGTCGGTGGTGAACAGCCAGCGCAGGAGCGTGCTGCCACGCCGGACCCGGACCTGGGCGCGCGACGGCGCGGTGTCGGACGCAGTCATGAAACCTCCGCAGCGGAGCCGATGACGCGCCCCGCGCCGGCGCCCCGGGTCGTCGTCCTCCACGGAGTACACGGCTTCGCGCGCCGGGAGCGACCCTAGCGTCGGCGGCCCGGCGCGCCGGGGCGCCACGCTGCGGTGCCGGCGCCGCCGTCGCCGCCCGTCCCCCGTCCGAGTGCGGATCGTCGCGGCCGGGGCACACCCTGGTGGGGGGCGCGTCGTCGCCCGGCGGCGCCGCTCGCCGCCCGTCCCCGCAGCAGGCCGAACCGAGAGGAGGCCGCCATGGCCGCATCGATCGCCTACCGGCGGATCTACGAGGAGGCCTCGTCCCAGGACGGGCAGCGGATCCTGGTCGACCGCGTCTGGCCGCGCGGGATGCGGAAGGAGGACGCGCACCTGGACGAGTGGCTGCGCGACGTCGCGCCGTCGACCGGGCTGCGCCGCTGGTACGGCCACGATCCTGACCGGTTCGCCGAGTTCCGCCGCCGCTACCTCGCGGAGCTGCGCGACGCCGAACACCGCGAGGCCGCCGGCCACCTGCGTGAGCTCGCCGCCCACGACCGGCTCACCCTGCTGACCGCCACCAAGGACCCGGAGCACAGTCAGGCGGCCGTGCTGGCCGAGTGGCTGGCGAGGAAGGGCGAGCGGTGACCGCCATGCTGCCGAAGGCCCGGCGGCCGACCGATCGCGCCGTCGGCCCGGGTCCTCGACGCCCCCGGCCGCCTCTCGGCCGGAACCCCGCCGCAGGCGGCCCGCTCCGGGCCGCGCGGCTCAACCGAAGCCGAACGGGCGCGGAGCGGTCACGTCGAGGGTGTCCCGCACCAGGGCGAGCGCCGCGCCGAGCGGGCTGGAGCGGCCGCCGCTGACCGTGATGTCCCCCGCGTCGGGGCAGCCGTAGACGACGGCCTTCTCCGGTCCGGTGAGCGCGTGCAGCGGGTCGCCCGGCACCGTCCGTTCCAGGCGGACCTCGACGGTACGGGGGCGGTCCGCGCTCGCGGTCGCCACGGCCCTCAGGCGGAGCCCGCGGGCCGCCGCGGCGACCGCCTCCCGGCCGGCCTGCTCGTCCACCGCCTCGGTGCTGACGTGCACCGTCGACGGGTCCCAGCCCCACAGCAGAGCGGCGAGCAGTCGGACCTTGGTGGCCGCGTCGGCGCCGGAGAGGTCCGCCGAGGGATCCGCCTCGGCGATGCCGCGGACCTGTGCTTCGCGGACCGCCTCCTCCAGGGACTCACCGGCCGCCAGGCGGTCCAGGACGAAGGTGGCCGTCCCGTTGGGACAGGCCCGGATCGACCGGCAGCCAAGACCGCGCACCCCGGTGCGCGCCAGGTCCGCCGTCGGGAGGGCGGCACCGGTCGCACCGGAGATCCTGATCAGGCTGCGGCCCGCCCGCGCGGCTTCGCCGAGCTCCCGCCAGTGGCTCAGCAGGTGGCTCTTGGTCGCGGTGACCACGTGGACCCCGCGGCGCAGCGCCAGGCCCGCCTCCTCGGCGGCCTGCTGCCGTGCCCGGGGCGAGGAGGGGAGCGCCTGGACGAGCACCCGCGCACCGGTCCGTTCGAGGACGTGTTCCAGCGGTTCGAGCGGGGCCCAGTGGGAGCGGTCCGGGACGGCATCCCCGCCCCGGAGCACGACCTGCGCGGATCCGACCCGCACGGCCGCGAGCGTCGGCCGCACCCCATGGGCATCGGCGAGCTCGTCACCCCGGGCACCCAGCCGCTCCGCGTAGGCGCGGCCGACGGGGCCGTAACCGCAGAGGAGGACGGCCGGAGCATCGACCGGTCCCGGTGGCACGGCGGTCTTCGCGTGGGAGGACGACATCCCGGCAGGATAGGCGCTGGGACCCGGAGGTCCCACCCCCGGGGCGGCCTCCCGCCCGCTGCCGCGCAGCGACGCCGAGGGCCACGTATGGGCCGGGCCGGAGCGGGCACACGCGGGTGCGACCATCCACTCCCCCAGGGAGGCCGTACCGGTGGTGCCGGCCCTCCCCCCGGACTCCGGAGCCTGCCATGACCGACCGGGAAACCCCCACCGCCGACGACCTCGAAACCACGGTGCGCCGGGAGCGCGAGGCCTACGAGCCGGACGGCGAGCAGCCGATCGCCGGGTACCTCGCCGCCATGGCGGTGTACCTCGGCAGTACCGGGGCGTTCGCCGCGCTCGCCCGCCGTACGGGGCGGCCGCTGCCGCAGCCCGGCCCCTGGGACGTGCTGCTGACCGCGGGCGCCGTGCACCGGCTGTCCCGGCTGCTCACCAAGGACCCGGTGACCAGCCCGCTCAGGCTGCCGTTCGCCCGGTTCCGCGGCCAGGCCGGCCCGGGCGAGCTCACCGAGGAGGTGCGCGGCCGGGGTGCGCGGCGCGCCGTCGGCGAGCTGATCACCTGCCCGTTCTGCACCGGTCTGTGGGCCGCCACCGGGCTGACCGCGGCCTCGGTGCTGGCGCCGGGGGCGACCCGGCTGGTCTGCTCCGGGCTGACCGCGCTCACGGCGGCCGATCTGCTGCACTTCGTCCGGGCCGGCCTCCAGAAGGCCGTCGAGTAGGCCCGCTCCGGTCCCTTGGCGAAGGCCCCGCGCCCTGGGCGAGGGTCCCGCGCCCCGGGTGGGGAGGTGCCTCAGACGCTGCTGAGCAGTTGCGGAGCGAGGGTCTTCACCATGGTGTTCGTCCAGCGCATCTGACGCAGCGTCTGCGGGTGGCACTGCGCGGCGAGGGCGAGCAGCGCGGTGTCCCGGGTGGCCTGTGCGCCCTGGGCGAGCATCTCCCAGTACAGCGAGTTGCCGGTGGCGCCGAGATGGAGCTCGCGCAGGTCGTGGAGCAGGAGCAGCCCGGGTTCGGGACGGCGGCCGAGCGCCGCGGCGGCCTTCTCCCCGAGGCGGCCGATCGGGCGATCTGCGGCCTCCGCGCGCCGGTGGGGGCGGGCCCGTCGCCCGGGCCCGCCCGCTGGGTCAGGACCTGCCGCGGCCGGTGACGAAGTCCCGGGCCCGGTCCACGAGTCCGGCGCCGGGGGCGAGCAGCTTGTTGGCCGGCGGGGTGTCCGGGGCGGAGGGGTGCGGCCGGGTGGGGGCCAACTTCTTCGCCGCCCGGATCTTGTCGCCGAGGTCGTCCAGCGCCTCGGGGGAGCAGGCCTTGGCGAGGGCGGGGAAGAGGTTCTGCTCCTCGTCGGCGATGTGCTCCCTGACCTCGGACACCACCTTGTCGACGAGGGGGTCGAACCGGCTGTCGGTGGCCTCCATGCCCTCCAGTTCCTTGAGCAGCCGCTCGACGGTCGCGTGGTCGGAGATCTCCTTGTCGGCGAGCGGGCCGCCGCCGGGCACGTGCTCGCGCACGGCGGGGTAGAGGTACTCCTCCTCGGCCACCGAGTGCCGCACCAGCTCGATCGTGAACTCGTCCACGACCTCGCGGCGCCGTTCGTCGCCCGGCGGCAGCGCCTGGACCTTGTCGAACAGCTCCTCGACCTCGCGGTGATCGGTCGTCAGCTCCGCGATGACGTTCCCGCCGTGTCCCATGCTTCCGGTCCCTTCCGTGTTCCCGCCGTCCGTTCGCCGCGGCGGGCTGCCGCTCGGCTGCCCGGACCGGCCGCGATGAAACCCGGCTTCACACGGGTGGCGGCGCGCCGCGCGTCCGGCGGGCCCGGTGGTCGGCGGACGGCGGGGGTCAGCCCTCCAGCGCGTCGGCGATGCGGTGCAGGACGCCGCCGGGCACCGGGTGACGGGGCGCGGTCTCGCGCACGGCCTGCATCCGCTCGCCCATCTCCCGCAGTTCCTTGCGGCCGAGCACGGCCCGCACCCTGGGGAACCACTCGGCCTCCTCCTGCTCGATGTGCCGTTCGACGGCGTCGATCAGGACGGCCGTCTTGGCGTCGTAGCCGTCGTCCCCGGGGGACATCCGGCTCAGCTCCTCGCAGAGCAGGTCGGCCACGTGGTGCTCCTGTTCGGCCCGGTCCATCTCCCGGGCGAGGTCGGGCACCTCCTGGCGGATCCGGGGGTAGACCAGTTCGTCCTCGAGGTAGGTGTGGACGGTCAGCGACTCGATGATCCGCTGGACCGTCCTGTGCCGTGCCCCGTCGTCGCCGCCCCCGCCCTCGGCCAGGCCCCGGTACTCCCGGAACAGGCGGCGGACGTCCTTGTGGTCCTCCCGCAGCAGGACGATGGCATCGTTCGACATGGCTCGTCTCCTCGTCGACGGCCCCCGCCGGTGCGGCGTGTCCCCGGGCGGACCCGGGCCAAACGCGGGCGGATCCGGGCCCGGCACGCGCGGACCCCGGCCAGGCGCGGGCGGACCCCGGCCGTCCGTAGGCCGTGGCCGGCGGGATTGCCGCCCCGGATTCCGGGCAGCCGCCCGGATACGTCCCGGCTCCGGAACGACCACCGGGACGGCCAATGTCCACGAGGCTGGGCGAGCGATGCACGAGCCAACCGGCCCTGAGACCGGCGCCGACCGGATGGGCCTGATCGACGACCTCTCCCTGCTGACCTGGCTCGCGACCGGGGACCTCGACGTCTACCTGCGGTACTCCGAGGGGCCCGTCGAGGACGGCGCCGGCAGCAGGGACTACGAGGCGGACGTCCCGCTGCCGGGGCTGTCCGTGACCCCGCTGCGGCCGGAGCCCTGGTGGCCCCGCCCGGCCGCCGACTGGGTCGCCCGCCGGGTGATGAAGTACGCCGACCTGGCGGAGAGTTCCCCGCGGCGCCGGCCCTGGGTGCTGACCGGCCGGGTGGTCGGGACGGGGCCCGACCACGAGCCGCTGCTCGCCGACCCGCAGCCGCTCGCCTGGGTCGGCCGCCGGGCACTCGACCAGGCGGTGCGCCGCTACCGGGAGCGTTTCACCCCCGGCCGGGACTCCACCGACTGACAGCCGGCGGGGGGCGGCGCGGGGCCGGGCCGGCCCGTGAATAGCGCGGGGGCGGCCTCACCCACCCCCGTGTCATAACCTGG
>NZ_JBEPAK010000178.1:0-14705 GCF_040298565.1 Kitasatospora sp. NPDC001539
CGCCCCGGCCCCCCGCCCGCCCCCCCCCCCCCCGCCACCCCGGGGCCCCGCCCCCCCCCACCGCCGCCCGGGGCCGGCCCGGCGGCCTCCCCCCGCCCCCCCCCGGCCGTGTCACGTACGCCGGTTCTCCTGCGCCGAGCTCCGGTGTACGCCCTCCCGACGGGAGGGTGAGCGGTCAGTCGTGCCCGCGCTCGAGTAGGGGATGCCTACCCTCTCAGCGCGAGTCGCTGCCCGCCGACTCGATGGCGGCGCGGCCGGCCTCCAGGCGCGCCACCGGGATCCGGAAGGGGGAGCAGGAGACGTAGTCCAGCCCCACCTCGTGGAAGAAGTGGACCGAGTCCGGGTCGCCGCCGTGCTCGCCGCAGACGCCGAGCTTGAGGTCGGGGCGGGTGGCCCGGCCGGCCTCGACGGCGTGCTTGACCAGGGAGCCGACGCCGTCGCGGTCGATGGTCTCGAACGGGGAGACCCCGAAGATGCCCTTCTCCAGGTACGCGGTGAAGAACGAGGCCTCCACGTCGTCCCGGGAGAAGCCCCAGACGGTCTGGGTGAGGTCGTTGGTGCCGAAGGAGAAGAACTCGGCGGCCTCGGCGATCTGACCGGCGGTCACGGCGGCACGCGGCAGCTCGATCATGGTGCCGAGCTTGATGTCCAGCTGGACGCCGGTGGACTGGGCGACCTCGGCGAGCACCCGCTCGCACTCGTCGCGGACCAGCTCCAGCTCCTGGACGGTGCCGACCAGCGGGATCATCACCTCGGGGCGCGGGTCCCCGCCGGCCAGCTTGCGCTCGGCGGCGGCCTCGGCGATGGCGCGGACCTGCATGCCGAACAGGCCGGGGATGACCAGGCCGAGGCGCACGCCGCGCAGGCCCAGCATCGGGTTCTGCTCGTGCAGGCGGTGCACCGCCTGGAGCAGGCGCAGGTCGTTCTCGTTCGGGTCCTTGCGGGCCTCGGCGAGGGCGACGCGCACCGACAGCTCGGTGATGTTCGGCAGGAACTCGTGCAGCGGCGGGTCGAGCAGGCGGACGGTGACCGGCAGGCCGTCCATCGCCTGGAACAGCTCGACGAAGTCGCTCTTCTGCAGCGGCAGCAGGGTGGAGAGCGCCTGCTCGCGGTCCTTGTCGTTGTCCGCGAGGATCAGGTGCTCGACCTCCTTGCGGCGCTCCTCACCGAGGAACATGTGCTCGGTGCGGCACAGGCCGATGCCCTGGGCGCCGTAGCGGCGGGCGCGCGAGCTGTCCTCGGCGTTGTCGGCGTTGGCGCGCACGGCGAGCCGGCGGCGGCCGTCGGCGTGCGACATCAGCCGGTGGACGGCCTGGACCAGCCCGCCCTGGACGTCGGCGCCGGCGTGCAGGGTGCCCTCGAAGTACTCGACGACGGGGGACGGCAGCACGGGTACCCCGCCGAGGTAGACCTTGCCGGTGGCGCCGTCGATCGAGACCACGTCGCCCTCCTCGACCACCAGGCCGTCGGAGGTGGTGAAGCGGCGGGACTTGGTGTCGACCTCCAGCTCCTCGGCGCCGCAGACACAGGTCTTGCCCATGCCGCGGGCGACGACGGCGGCGTGCGAGGTCTTGCCGCCGCGCGAGGTGAGGATGCCCTCGGCGGCGATCATGCCGTCAAGGTCGTCCGGGTTGGTCTCGCGGCGGACGAGGATGACCTTCTCGCCGGAGCGGGACCACTTGACGGCGGTGTAGGAGTCGAAGACGACCTTGCCGATCGCGGCGCCGGGCGAGGCGGCGAGGCCCCAGGCGATCTGCTTGGACTCGGCGGTCGGGGCGAAGCGCGGGAACATCAGCTGGGCCAGCTGGCCGCCGGTGACGCGCATCAGGGCCTCGTCCAGGTCGATCAGGCCCTGGTCGACCAGCTGGACGGCGATCCGGAAGGCGGCCGCGGCGGTGCGCTTGCCGACGCGGGTCTGCAGCATCCACAGCTTGCCGCGCTCGATGGTGAACTCGATGTCGCAGAGGTCGCGGTAGTGGTTCTCGAGCTTCTGCATGATCGCCATCAGCTCGTCGTACGACTTCTTGTCGAGCTTCTCCAGCTCGGCCAGCTGCAGGGTGTTGCGGATGCCGGCGACGACGTCCTCGCCCTGGGCGTTGGACAGGTAGTCGCCGTA
Organism: Kitasatospora sp. NPDC001539; assembly: GCF_040298565.1. Taxonomy (NCBI): domain Bacteria; kingdom Bacillati; phylum Actinomycetota; class Actinomycetes; order Kitasatosporales; family Streptomycetaceae; genus Kitasatospora; species Kitasatospora sp. NPDC001539. The sequence continues at coordinate 2,117 of NZ_JBEPAK010000178.1, forward strand.
CACGCCCTGGGCGCCGGTGGAGGGGTCGCGGGTGAAGGCGACGCCGGTGCCGGAGTCCTCGCCGAGGTTGCCGAAGACCATGGTGCAGACGTTGACGGCCGTCCCGAGGTCGTTCGGGATGCGCTCCTGGCGGCGGTACAGCCGGGCGCGGTCGCCGTTCCAGGAGTGGAAGACGGCGTGGATGGCGAGGTCCATCTGCTCGCGCGGGTCCTGGGGGAAGGCCCGGCCGGTCTCGCGCTGGACGATGCCCTTGAACACCTCGACGAGTTCCCGGAGGTCGGAAGCGTCCAGGTCCAGGTCGTTGACGGTGCCCTTGGCGTGCTTGGCCTCGTCCAGGGCCTCCTCGAACAGCTCGCCGTCGACGCCCAGCACGGTCTTGCCGAACATCTGGACCAGGCGGCGGTAGGAGTCCCAGGCGAAGCGCTCGTTGCCGGACTGGGCGGCGAGGCCGGCCACCGAGGTGTCGGAGAGGCCGATGTTGAGGACGGTGTCCATCATGCCGGGCATCGAGAACTTGGCCCCGGAGCGGACCGAGACGAGCAGCGGGTTGTCGGCCTGGCCGAGCTTCTTCCCCATCTGCTGTTCGAGGGCGTCCAGGTGGGCGCTGATCTCCTCGTGCAGCGAGGCGGGCTCACTGCCGGTCTCCAGGAAGACCTTGCAGGCCTCGGTGGTGATGGTGAACCCCGGGGGGACCGGGAGGCCCAGGTTGGTCATCTCGGCCAGGTTCGCGCCCTTGCCGCCAAGAAGATCCTTGAGGTCCTTGTTTCCTTCGGTGAAGGAGTAAACAAACTTCTGCTGGGACGGCACGGGTCGGTCTCCTCGTACGCGGTTGCCCTGACGCCGGAGAACATACCCATTTCGAAGGCACTTCTCTGCCCTGAATAGGCCACCCGAGGCCGGTACCGAGAGGTAACCCGCTAGATCGAAAGCACATAAAGGCGTTCACCTCTGTTGGTGAAATCGTCCTCCTGACGCGAGCCCGCCTTCAAGTCTTGAACACAACGAAACCTGGAGATCGCTTGATCCGGACGCTGGGTAGCGGGCACGCGTCCATGGCGTTGCCCCGGCTTGATTTCCTGCAACCGGATCGGCCGTTCTCCGGCCGGTCGGCTTCGGGAAGCGATTCACGCCCCACCTGTCCATTTCGTCCACTGACCCGGTGTCAGTCGCCACCGCGTGTGGCAAGCGTCACCAGCACATCTCGCGAGTCGAACGTAAACCTCTCGCGTCGATCGTCGCACTGCGTGGCCGAATCCGCCCGCTGCGTCACGAGCGGGCGCCGAAAAGGAGCCCTCCTGTCCAGGATGGACAAGAGGGCAGGGACCGATCGGCAATCGACCCCGGAAGGCCTTTTTCGCCACTACGGACAGGTCATCCGCCAGAGGTGTCCGATTCGGCGTCCGAGCCCGGCCGGGCGCAGTCGTACGGATCGTCCAACCAGCCCTCGGGCAGGACCACCCGGTTGTTGCCGCTGGTGCGGCCGCGCGGGCCGTCCGCACCGATCGGCCAGGGCTGGTCCTGCTCCACCTGGGCGAGGGTTTCGGCCAGATCGGCCAGCGAGGAGGCGTTCGCGAGCCGCACCCGCAGCTCCGAGCCGACCGAGAAGCCCTTGGTGTACCAGGCGACGTGCTTGCGGAAGTCGATCACACCGCGGGTCTCGTCCCCCAGCCACTCGCCGAGCAGCTGCGCGTGGCGCACCATCGCCCGGGCGACGTACCCGAAGTCGGGGCGCGCGTAGTCCACGTCGCCCTCGAAGATCGACACCAGGTCCCGGAACAGCCACGGCCGGCCCAGGCAGCCGCGGCCGACCACGACGCCGTCGCAGCCGGTCTCGCGCATCATCCGCAGCGCGTCGTCGGCCGACCAGATGTCCCCGTTGCCCAGCACCGGCACGTGCGCCGGGACGGACTCGCGCAGCCTGGCGATCGCCGACCAGTCGGCCGTGCCGCCGTAGTGCTGGGCCGCCGTGCGCCCGTGCAGGGCGATCGCGGCCACGCCCTCCTCGGCGCCGATCCGGCCGGCGTCCAGGTAGGTGAGGTGGTCGTCGTCGATGCCCTTGCGCATCTTCATGGTCACCGGGAGGTCGCCCGCGTTGGCCACCGCCTCTCGCAGGATCTCGCGCAGCAGGTTGCGCTTGTACGGCAGCGCCGAGCCACCGCCCTTGCGGGTGACCTTGGGGACGGGGCAGCCGAAGTTGAGGTCGATGTGGTCGGCCAGGCCCTCGTCCGAGATCATCCGGGCGGCCTTGCCGACGGTCACCGGGTCCACCCCGTACAGCTGGATCGAGCGCGGCTTCTCGCTCGGGTCGAACGTGATCAGCTGCATGGTCTTGGCGTTGCGCTCGACCAGCGCCCGGGTGGTGATCATCTCCGAGACGTACAGCCCCTTGCCGCCGCTCTGCTCGCGGCACAGGGTGCGGAACGGCGCGTTGGTGATGCCGGCCATCGGTGCCAGCACGACGGGGGGCCACACCTGGATCGGGCCGATGTCCAGCGGCGCGAACTCGGTGTCGGGCGCGGTGGGTGCGGGCGTGGCTGTCATGCGCGGCTGACCTCGGGTAGGGGGACGGGACTCTCCATTGTCCCCCACCCGGGTGAGCGGCCTCGTCCCCCGGCCCGGGCCGCCTACTCCGAGCCGGAGCGGTAGCCGATCCGCAGCGAGCCCGAGCCGACCTCGGCCTCCAGGCTGTTCGTGCTCGCGGCGTCGCCCAGGGCCGGGTCGATGTCGCTGTCGCCCGAGCCCGCCCGGCTGTCGATCCGGTAGTGGCTGCCCCTCGGCACGGCCATGGTCACCCCGCCGGAGACGGTGCTCACCCTGACGTCGTGCGGCGCCGAGGTGAAGGCCAGGTCCACCGCGCCGGAGGTGCTGGCCACGTCCGCCCGGGCGGAGGCGAGGTCCGTTCCCTGCACCAGCCCGGAGGTGGTGTCGGCGACGACCGGTCCGGACAGCCGGCGCAGCCTGATCGCCCCGGAGGTGCTGTTCAGCCGGACCTCCCCGGTGAGGCCGGTGACCTCCACCGCCCCCGAGGTCAGCGAGCCGGAGACCGCGGTGCCGGCCGGCACCTCCAGCTCGATGGAGGCCCCGCAGTTGTAGAAGGGCAGGGAGCGCCGGCACGTGACGCCGACGGTCATCGTGTCGCCGGCGACGTCGGCGCGCACCTGCGGCTCGGAGACCGTCCAGTCGAGGTTCTTCCGCACCACGACCCGGCCCTGCGCACCCGCCGTGATCCGCACGGCCGCGCTGGTCGTGGCGAGCTCCAGCCGGTGGACGGGCGTGGTGTACGTCTCCTGCTCGATCCGCTCCTGCCGGGCGACCAGGGCCAGGGTCTGCGCCCCGCCCATGACCACCACGAACACGACGGTGAGGACGCCGGTGAGCCGCCAGGCCCTGACGGCCCGGGCGCTCACGCGATCTCCAGGAAGCGCAGCACCGCCATCACCCGGCGGTGGCTGTCGTCGGCCGGCGGCAGGTCGAGCTTGGTGAAGATCGAGTTGATGTGCTTGGCCACCGCGCTGTCGCTGACCACCAGGGCGGCGGCTATGGCCGCGTTGGACCGGCCCTCCGCCATGAGCCCGAGGACCTCCCGCTCGCGCGGGGTCAGCTTCTCCAGCGGATCCCTCCTGCGGCGCACCAGCAGCTGGGCGACGACCTCCGGGTCCAGTGCGGTGCCCCCTTCGGCGACCCTCTGCAGGGCGTCCACGAAGTCGTCCACGTTGGCCACCCGCTGCTTGAGCAGGTAGCCGACGCCGCTGGTGTTGGCGGCCAGCAGGTCGGCGGCGTAGCGCTCCTCCACGAACTGGGAGAGCAGCAGCACGGCGACCTCGGGCCACTGCCGGCGGATGACCATCGCGGCCTTGACGCCCTCGTCGTGGAAGCCCGGGGGCATCCGGACGTCCGCGACCACCACGTCGGGGCGGTGCTCCTCGACCGCGGCCAGCAGCTCCTGGGCGTCCCCGACGGCGGCCACCACCTCGAAGCCCACCGCCTCCAGGACCTTGACCAGGCCGACCCTGAGCAGGACCGAGTCCTCGGCGATCACAGCACGCACGGCAACTCCACAGTGATGGTGGTGGGGCCCCCGAGGGGGCTGAGAACGGACAGCGTGCCGTCGACCGAGGCGGCGCGCTTGCGCAGGCCGGTGAGCCCGGTGCCGCGCGAGGCGTCCGCACCGCCGACGCCGTCGTCGCTGACGACCAGGCGCAGCCGGCCGCCGGCCGTGCGCACCGACACGTCGACGACGGAGGCGCGGGCGTGCTTGGCGACGTTGGTGAGCGCCTCGGAGACGGTGAAGTAGGCGACCGCCTCGACGGTCGGGGCGATCCGCTCGGCCAGGTCGACGTCCAGACGGACCGGCAGCGGGGCGCGGGCGGCGATGCCGGACAGCGCCGCGTCCAGGCCGCGGTCCTCCAGGACGGCCGGGTGCAGGCCGCGGACCAGGTCGCGGAGTTCGTCGATGGCCGCCTGCGCCTCCTCGTGGGCGGCGGTGATCACCTGCATGGCATCGGGCGGGCAGTCCTTGAGGGTGCGCCGGGCCAGGCCGAGGTTCATCGCGAGGGAGGTGAGGCGCTGCTGGGCGCCGTCGTGCAGGTCGCGCTCGATCCGGCGGCGCTCGGCGTCCACCGCGTCCACCAGGCCGGCCCGGGACTCGGCGATCTCCTCGACCCGCCGCTCCAGCTTCTCGGCCCGGTTGGGCCCGAGCAGGACCTGCGCCGAGCGGACCTCCAGCCAGGCGGCCAGCGTCGCCAGCCACGGCGTCACCACCAGCAGCAGTACGCCGATCCCGGTGAGCACCACGTCCAGCCCGGCCAGCCGGCTGCGCAGTTCCGCCTCGAGCGGCAGCATCCAGACCCACGCGTACAGGGTGGTCAGCACCAGGGCGACGCCCCAGAGGTAGACGACGGCGAGCGCGCCCGCCGCCAGCGCCGGCCCGACCAGCAGGTGGTAGGCGATCTGACGCCAGCCCAGGACGAGCCTCAGCCGGCGCAGCCGCCCGCTCGCGGGGACGCCCGGGGGCGGCACCTCCACTCCGTACAGGACGCGCAGCCGGCCGCGTTGGACGGCGGTGAGCCAGTGGGTGCAGACCAGCACGACCGCGAGGACCGGGAACAGCAGCGACGACGTGGTGACGGCCCCCCAGACGGGCAGGGCCAGGGGTATTCCGGCGGCTATGAAGCGCGCGTCCCGCCAGGCCTCCGGCGACCACGGGGGGCGCCGCAGGCTCCTGACGAGCGCTCGGCGCCACGTGGGGGAGGGCGTACTGGAGGACATGGCGGACAGCGTAGGGCGCGGTGATCAAGGACCGCCATGAAGAGGGGTGCCCGGCGGGGGTGTAGCCAGGTACACCCCCGATTCGGTGCGGGGCACCACCGACAGGAGGCCGGTCGGAGCGGAAGGCTTGACGGCATGACGAGCACTGCACCGCACTCCGCCACTCCGCCGCACGGGCGGCCCGTCCCCGGGAGCCACGGGGGTGCTCCCGGGGGCGCGGCCGTCCCGGTGCCGGAGTCCGGGTCCGGGGTTCCGGGGACGCTGCCGGCCGGCGCCGGGCCCTGGTCGGTCCGCAGCGTCGCCGGGTCCGGGCGCGGCCGGGCCGCGCTGGAGCTCTACCAGCACGGCGAGTTGGCGGACGTCCTGGTCGCCGCCCGGCTCGTGCCGCAGCTGGTGCGCGGCGCCCGGCGCAGCCCGGCCGCGGGCGGCCGCTCCCACGTGCTCGTCTGGGGGCGGCTGCCGCTCGACGGCGCGGTGCCCTCGGTGGTGTTCACCGGCGGGCGGCGGCTGTTCCGTACGGTCCGCACGGCCCCCGCCGAGGTGGTCACCGTGGCCGGGTGCTTCTGGCTGGCCTGGGCGCACGGGCCGTTCGACGCGGTGGTGGTGGAGCACCCGGCGGGCGGCCGGGCCGAGCGGCTGCCGCTGCGGCGGGTGCGGGAGCGTCAGGTCCCGGGCTGCGGGGGTGCGGCGTGACCGCCGCCGTCGTCCAGGGCGCTCCGGCGAGCGCCCTGCCGGAGCGCTTGCGGCGGGTGCCGCGGCTGGCGGCCGTCGGGCTGCTGCCGTGGCTGATGGTGCTGGCCGCCGGCCACGAGACCCCGTGGGTGGTGCTCGACCTGGCGGAGTTCGCCGGTCTGCTCTCGCTGGACGCCCTGCTGCTCCGGCGCAGCCCCGCCGCGCCGTGGGCGGGCGCGGCGGTGGCCCTGCTGCTCGCCGGGGACGCGCTGGCCGACACGGCGCTCGCCGGGCCGGGGCCCGCGGCGCCGGCCGCCCTGGCGATGGCGTTCCTCGTCGAGCTGCCGCTGGCCGCGGTGTGCCTGCTGCTCGGGCGGGAGGCGGTGCAACGGCTAGAGGGTGGCGGGCAGTTCGTCCATCAGCGCGCGGGTCTCGTCGTCCAGCGGGGTGTAGGTGACCATCCGGGTGCCGAGCCGGGGGCCGAGCCAGAAGTTGGTGTACTCGCAGCGCAGCAGGCCCACACCCGGCACCTGGAAGCGCTTGATCCCGTTGCCCGGCCGCATCACCTCGTGCCGCTGCCACTCCTCCTCGAAGTCCGGGGACGCCTTGCGCAGCCGGCACAGCAGCGCCTTCCAGGCCGGCTCGGCGGAGTGGTCGGCCATCGCGGCGCGGTACCGGGCCACCATGCCGAGGCGCTCCGTGCGGTAGTCGATCAGCACCTCGCGGAAGCGCGAGTCGGTGAACGCCAGCCACATCAGGTTCCGGTCCTCGGGCGGCAGGTCGTCCAGCACGCCGACGAAGCCGGTGTACTGCGCGTTGCACGCCAGCACGTCGTAGCGGGCGTTGAGCACCACGGCCGGGTACGGCGACAGCTGGTCCAGCACCAGCCGCACGCTCGGCGTCACCGAGGGGCACTCGGGGATCGGCGCCGGATCCTCCGCGCCGGCCAGGGTGAACAGGTGCGCCCGCTCGCTCGGGTCCAGCAGCAGCGCCCGGGCCACGGCGTCCAGCACCTGGGTGGACACCTGGATGTCCCGGCCCTGCTCCAACCACGTGTACCAGGTGACCCCGACGGCGGCGAGCTGCGCCACCTCCTCGCGGCGCAGCCCGGGGGTGCGGCGGCGACCGGTCATCGGCAGGCCCACCTGTTCGGGTGCGATCCGCTCCCGGCGGCTGCGCAGGAACGCCGCCAGGTCGTGCCGGCGGGCGTCGTCGGAGGTGCTGCGCGGCGTCCCGGCCGAACCGGGACGGGCTTGCGCAACCGGGGTCATCAGGCTCATGGTCCCAGCATGCGGCAGCCCGGATCCTGTTGCCAGGTACTTCTTATACCTGGATAACCACCTCCTGGTACCAGGGTACGAACAGGCGGATCGTATGACCCGTGACTCAACGACTCGCCGTCGCCCCGACCCCGACCCCGACCCTGACCCGGAACACCGCCGCGGCCACCCCGCGCACCCCCGCCCTCGGCACCGCCGGGCTGGTCACCGTCCTGCTCGGGGCCTTCCTGCCGATGCTCGACTTCTTCATCGTCAACGTCGCCCTTCCCACCATCGACGAGGACCTGGCCGCCGGGCCGGCCGTCCTGGAACTCGTCGCCGCCGGCTACGGCATCGCCTTCGCCGTCCTGCTCGTCCTCGGCGGGCGCCTCGGCGACATCTACGGCCGCCGCAAGCTCTTCGTCGCCGGCGCGGTCGCCTTCGCCCTCACCTCGCTGGCCTGCGGGCTCGCCCCCGACGCGTGGTCCCTGGTCGCCGCCCGGGCCGCCCAGGGCGCCTCGTCCGCACTGCTGATCCCCCAGGTCCTCGGCACCATCACCGCCGCGACCGAGGGCGCCCGGCGCGGCCGCGCGCTCAGCGTCTACGGCGCCGTCGGCGGGATCTCCGTGGTGATCGGCCAGGTGCTCGGCGGGATGCTCGTCGCCGCCGACCTGTTCGGCACCGGGTGGCGCTCGGTCTTCCTGCTGAACGTGCCGTTCGCGCTGCTCGCCGTGGTGCTGGCGGTCCGGTACGTGCCGGAGAGCAAGGCCGCCCGGGCGGCCCGGGTCGACGTGCTCGGCACCGTCCTGCTCACCGCCACCCTGCTCGCCCTCCTCATCCCGCTGATGGAGGGCCGCGCGGCCGGCTGGCCGCTCTGGTCCTGGCTGCTGCTGGCGCTGTTCCCGGTGCTGGCCGTCACCTTCGCCCTGGTCGAGAGCCGCGCCGAGCAGCGCGGGGAGACCCCGCTGGTGCCGCCGACCCTGCTGCGGATCCCCGAGATGCGGCGCGGCCTCGGCATCGCGCTCCCCTACTTCGCGGGCTTCGGCGGCTTCATGTTCAACATCGCCGTCGCCATCCAGCAGGGCCTCCACCTCGGCGTGGTCGCGGCCGGCTGGGCGCTCGTCCCGATGGCCGTCGGCTACTTCAGCGCCTCGCTGGCCGGCCCCCGGCTGATCGGCCGCTGGGGCAGCCGGGTGCTCAGCGCGGGCGCCGTGATCCAGGCCACCGGCCTCGCCACCCTCGCGCTGACCATCCTCGCCGACTGGTCCCACTTCTCCCCGCTGCGGATGGCCCCCGGCGTCGCCCTCGCCGGCATCGGCCAGGGCCTGATCGGCACCCCGCTGTTCCGGGTCGTCCTCTCCAAGGTCCCCGCCGCGCGGGCCGGCGTCGGCAGCGGCGTCCTCGCCACCAGCCAGCAGTCCAGCCTCGCCCTGGGCGTCGCCACCCTCGGGACCCTCTACCTGTCCCTCTCCCCCAGCCTCGGCATGGACAGGGCGCTCGCCCTGTGCCTGGGCATCCAGTTGCTGGGCTCCTTCACCATCCTGTACCTGACCACCCGCCTCCCCCGCACCATCGGCTGATCCGGTCGGCCCCACCGGGCCCGGCCGCAGGGCGCACGGCGAACGGGTCACGGCAAACGGGACACGGCGAACCGCCCCGCGAACGGCACTCCGCCGCGCGCGGGGCGGTTCCGGGTGCGGCCCCCGGCGGGCACCGACCGGCCGGGCACTCCTTCGTGTGAAAACGCCGCACACCACTCTCGATCGCCGCACGATCCGTTCTAGCGTGGGTCGCATGACAGCCAGAGTCCCCATCCGCCAGCTCCAGCAGCACGCCAGCGAGTTGATCGACCGGGTCGCTGCGGGCGAGCGTGTGGAGATCACCCGCAACGGGCGCCTGATCGCCGTACTGTCGCCGCCGGATCCCGAACAACGGGTCCTGGAGGACCTCGTCCGTGACGGCACCATCGATCCCGAGAACGCCGCCGGCGCACGCGGCCTGGCCGACTGGACCCCGCCCGTACTCGACGTCCCACTCCCCTCGGCCGCCGAAGCCCTCCACGCGATGCGCGAGGAAGAGGACCGTTGATCTACCTCGACTCCTGCGCCATCCTCAAGCTCCTCGTGTCGGAGTCCGAATCCACCGTGCTGCGCACCTTCCTCTCCTCGCACGGCTCCGAAGGCCATGCGACCAGCGCACTGGCCCAGGTCGAGGTACCGCGCGCGCTCCTGCGGATCGGCGCGCCGCAATCACTGTTGGACGCATCGGCGGACCTGCTCGACCGGCTGCTCCGGGTTCGACTCGCCGACCCGATCCTGCGGGCCGCCAGCGCGTTCCCCACCCAGCACCTGCGCACGCTGGACGCCATCCACCTCGCCAGTGCCGAGCACCTGGAGCACGCGCTCACGGCCTTCGTCACCTACGACAAGCGTCTTGCCTCCGCGGCTGAGGAACGCGACCTGCCGGTGATCTCGCCGGGCTCGGTTTCGGGCGCCACCCAGGAGGCATGAGCTGGGGCGCCGCCGGACCGCTGTACGCCAGGGGCGGCCCGGGCCGCCGCTCCGGGCCCGGGGCTCAGCGGTCGGCGAGCGAGCCGACGAAGCGGTCCAGCCGCTCGACGACCTGCCGCAGGAGGTCGACCGAGCCGAGCGGGTCCCCGTCGTGTTCCAGGCCGTGGTCGGCGCCGGGCAGTTCCAGCACCTCGTGCCCGGTCGCGTCGGCGGTCCGGCGGTCCCACAGCCGGTCGGCGCCGCCGCCGACGAGCAGGGTCGGCGCCTGCGCCCGGCCGAGGGCGCGGGCCACGTGGTCGAGGGTGAGAACGGGCGTCAGCCAGGCCGCCGCGAGCCCCCGGTCCGCGGCCGGGCCGGCGGCGAAGGACCCGAGGGACTTGCCGACCAGCAGCCGGCAGGCGCCGCGCTCGGCGTCGACGGCCTCGGCGACCTGCCGCTCGACCCAGGCGACCTGCTCGTCCGCCCCGAAGTCCGTGAAGTTGTCCGGGAGTTGCCACCACAGTTCCTGGACCGTCCAGCCGTGCCGGAGCAGCACGGCGCGGGCGAAGTGCAGCAGCGGCCGGGCGGGCGAGTAGCCGCCGCCGGGCAGGACGAGTGCAACACGGGCTGGGTCACCGGCGAAACGGGTGGGCAGGCTCGGCGGAGCGGAGTCGGGCATGGCCGCATGGTACCCGCGGGCCGGGCGGTCAGCGGGGGACGAAGTTCTTGTCGAGGAGCAGCTGCAGCACGTCGGTGTGGAAGTCCGGGAAGTCCATCGGGACGATGCCGAGGTGGGCGGGTTGCCGGCTGCGGGCGGCGAGGTAGTCGCGCACGGGCGGGAGGATGGCGTCGGCGTTGACCTTGGGCCAGCCGCCGTTGGCGTAGCTGGTGAAGTCGACGTACATCCGCGCCGAGCCCTGGTCGCCGTAGGCGCGGTCGAACCAGTCGGTGACGGCCCGGGCCTTGGCGGCCAGGCTGATGCCCTGGAAGGTGTCCTGGGTCGCGAACCACGGGTTGGTGCCGCTGGACCACTGGATGACCGACCACGGGTTGGCGAAGTCCGCGGCGAGCACGACGCGGCCGCGGGCCTGGCCGAGGGTGGGCCAGGAGGGGGCGGTCCAGAACAGCGGGCGGTAGCCGAGGTCGTCCAGGTAGTGGCTGACCCGGCGCTGGAACTCGGGTGCCTCGAGCCGGTTGCCGCCCGCGTACTCGTTCCTGAGCCGCATGATCAGGACCTCGCCCGGGTGGGCGGCGAGGAAGGCGCGGCACTGGTCGAGGACGTCCTGGAGGCGCAGGTACTGGTAGGCGTCGCTGTGGTAGATGCCGAGTTCGTCGGCGGTGCCGGCCAGGCCGTTGCAGCGGATGTCCAGGAAGCGGATGCCGCGCAGGAGTTGCTCGGGCACGCCCCAGTTCTGGGTGTGGGACCACTCGGTGCCGTGCCACGGGTCGGTGCAGCAGGAGTCGTGGGTGCCGGGGATGGTCAGGGCCGTCAGCGGGGTGGCGTCGCCCAGGGCGGCCATCCAGGCCGACGGGTCCACGGCGGCGGCTCGGGCCGTTGCCGGCCGGAGGAGTCCGCCGGCGGCCGGCAGGGCGGCGGCTCCCCAGCGCAGGACGTCTCGACGGGTGGGGCTGCTCATGGCGCTCCTTCGGCTCGGCCGAGCTCGTACGGGCGTGTCCTCCAACTGGCTTGTGCTCCATCGGGTTTGCTCCGGTCGACCGGTCGCGAAACCCCTGGGACGCGACGGGACGCCGCAGCGCTCCCGGTGCCGGTACCGGACGGTCCGGGTCCGAATCGCGGCTGAATCGACATCGGCCGGCTGTTCCATTGGTGACCTTGACGGGGATGGCCCGCCGCGTACCATCGAGAACGCGCAACCATTGACGGCCTCCGGTCAAGTAGTCGGCGATCGACGGTACTTGACGGGAACGACCCATGGGATGGCGACAGGTGGCCCTGATAGGTCCTGAGGCACTGGAGACCGAGGCGCTGGGGTACCGGATCTTCGGCCTCGGCCGGGACCAGGAGCCGTGGCGGGCGGAACGGCTGATCCGGGAGTTCGGGGTCACCCCGGCGGACGACGAGCGGGCCGAACTGGCCTGGCGGGTCGCCTCCCGCGGCTACTACGCGGAACAGGCCGGGCTGGTCGCGGCCGCCACGCTGGCGGCCGCGACGGACGACGCCCCGCTGCGCCTGGCGTTCGCCACGGCCGTCGGCGACGAGGCCCGGCACGCGGACGCCTTCTACCAGTACGCCCGCACGCTGGACCGGGAGTTGGAGCCGTGCGCCGAACTCCTCGAACCGCTCGACCGGACGCTCACCGAGCTGCCGCACATGGGCCGGATGCTCGTCCACACCATCCTCGAGGGGGCGGCGGCGGACGAGTTCCTCCTGCTGGAGAAGGTCTTCTCCGGCGACTCGCTGGGTCGGATCTACCACCACGTCCGCAGGGACGAGGTGCGGCACGTCGCGATCGGCCTGAACTACCTCGGCCGGGCCACCCGGACACCCGGGGGGCGGGAGGAATTCGAGGCGCACGGCGAGCAGTGGCACCGGACCGGGTTCGCCCTCTGCTCGCTGGAGCCCATCTCGCGGTTCTTCGGCCCCCTGGTCGGACGTGACGCGGAGGCCGTCGAGCGATGGTTCGTCCGCCGTCACCGGGCCCGCCTCAAGGCGGCCCGTCTGCACGCGATCACCGTCGAGGCCACGGAGGGGGGTGAATCGACATGAAGATCAAGAAGGTGGTTCTGAAGCAGGTCACAGCCGGTACCTGCAAGTACGTCGTCTCGACCCAGAAGTGACCCGGACGGGGCCGTCGGGCGGGGCGGGAGCGCCGGTGAAGTGGTGGAGATTCACGCCGGCGAACATCCGGTAGTCGGCGCCCATGACCGCGGCGCCCACCG